>NZ_CALLVP010000133.1 GCF_938010505.1 uncultured Veillonella sp.
ACTATACATCTTCTCTCGTTGATTTATGGAATCAAATTGAAGATGTTCAAAAACGGATGGCTCTATTGCATTCTTATGAATCTTTAGAACAAGATTTATTTGGTGATGTTCTAGGCGATGATAAGGAAAATATCATCTTCTCTGACACTTCCTATGGACTTGGCAAGGGTGCTAGCCATAATGATGACGTATATGCTATGGAACAGGTACAATTATCTGACGTGCCAGTGCAACATGACTCTACGGTGGGCATGAATCATATTAAATTGAACGAATTACAATCTATGGGTGGCCTTTTCACTGGTTCTGGTGAAAGTTCTGTTAATGATATTTCAGATCTTGAGGATGATACCATTGAACATCTTGATGTCAGTCCTATAGATGGTGTTGAAAGCTTAGAAATTCATCGCTTAGATAAAGATGATACGTTAGATACAGATGGTGTTGGTGAGCTTTCAAAAGCTAAGGAAGAAGAAAAAGCCTCTAAAATAGAAGATACATCATCTGAAAAAGAAGATAGGGATTATAAAAAAGAGGCCAAGTCTCTTAAAAAAGAGGGCAAATCTCAGAAGAAAGATAAGAAATCAGAGAAAGATGTAGTGGACGATGAGGATAAGTCGTCCATTGATCCATATACAGCAGTGAATGCTATGTTATTTGGTAAAGCTGGTTTAGAGTCCGATAAAACGAATAAGAAGATGGAAAAGCTTCTTAAAAAGAAATTGAAACGCGTTGATGATGAATGGGCGCGTATCAACGGTTCTGAGGACAAGAAAGTTAAGGAAGATAAAAAAACCAAAGAGGACAAGAAATCCAAAGAGGATAAAAAATCTAAAGAAGACAAAAAGTCCAAGGAAGAGAAGAAATCTAAGAAAGATAAGAAGTCTAAAGAAGATAAGAAAGATAAAAAACACAAGAAGCATAAAGAAGATAAGCTTTATAAAGCCGAAGAAAAGTTAAAGAAAAAGAAAGATAAGGCTGAAAAGAAGCTTAAATTTTTAAATGATAAGTTAAAGACAGTCTTCTTAGCGGATACTTTCAAGAAAAAAGATAAAAAGAAAGACAAGAAAAAGGATAAACAATCCAAAAAAGATGAATCCGCAAAAAAGCAGGAACGATAGTTTCCGTATGGAATAGTAAGGCCTCTGAAAAGACGGCCAAGGAGAGTGCTAGTGCGAAGAAATCAGCAAGTGCTGGGACTATCGACCGTGGATGCGGTAAATGCAAACGATGTAAAGGGCCTAAATGTAAGAAATATCCAAGTTAATTGATTATTATGTAACTAGTAGAATATTACATGGCATATATGCTTGGTTTATGATGTTTTAATAATTATTTAGGCAGTATGGTTATGTAGTTTTGTTACGTATATAACAATATAGTTATTTTTCTAACATAGCAGTTAGGCTAATAATTAAGTTTAGTGTTAGGTTAATAATTAGAGTTATAGGATACAACAGTTAGGGGTTAATAATGAACCGATGGCAACGATTATTTGAAGGCATAAAGACAGAGATTAAGGTATTTATCTTTTTCTCTGCTTTATTGACTGCATTTAGAATCGTGTTTCTTGCAGTATTTCAATCACAACTAGCTTCTGTGACGATAGAGAATATCCTCACATCCTTGTGGCTAGGCTTTAGATTGAGTCTCAAGACCGTCGGTTCTTTGTGTTTACTGGGCTTTTTAGGGGGTACGTTGGTACATACCTTTGTACCTAAATGGCCGTCCTTGCGCATTAAACAAGTGATTTACTCCATTGCCACAGTACTATTGACCTTTTTATTTTTGGGACGCATTCCGTTCTATAAAATCTTCAACTCCTCCTACAATGCGATGCTCATCAACGGTAAAAACGACGATATCGGAGCCATTGTAAACACAGCAATCAACGAATATAACGCCCTCATGTACATCGTTGGGGCCATTGTATTGAGCGCAGCTCTTTGCTGGTTCCTCGTTCGCTTCTTAGGATGGGATGCAAAGAATTATAGTGACTATGTTGATGATCTAAGTAATGGTGATGATGCGGATAGTCTAAGAAATAGTGACTGTGCAGATAATCAACGACTTTGTACTACTTGGTATCCTAAGACGAAGAAAACACAATGGATGACTGGCATTGGATTGACGGTTGCTATTGGCGTACTAGGTCTATTCTTTAGATTTGGCGGTGCTTTCAGCTATACGAATTCCATCAACTGGGAAAGTGCGGCGCGCCTAAGTTCTAATTTGTTGAATGAAAATATCCTCGATGATGTGCAGGCTCTCTATCGTGTTAAAAGCATTGCGAAACGGACGGCTGAGCTTGAGGTTATTAACTTAACGCCTCAAGAGCTAAACGAAAAAATCACTGCCGTTGGCGGTAAGTTTAATGGCACTAATTTTGACGGTTCTTTTACCAGAACCATTACAACACAGCGATTAGCGGAGCAACCACAGTCCATAAACCTCGTTCTTGGAGAATCCTATGGCTTGTGGCCGTTCCTCGCTGAATATAACGAGCCTGGTGCGTACCTCGTTGAACAAGGTCGTAAATACGCTGCTAGTCCTCAAGCGATGAGCACGCAGCTAGCCCTCGCGCAAGGTACAGGCACGATGCCGGCCATCAATGGTTTGTTGACGGGTATGCCTGACACAGGGTTATATCCTAACTATGAAGGTGAAAGTTTCAAAGAGCCTTATGGTTTAGGTATTGGTCCTGTTATGAAAAAGCTAGGCTACAAGACTGTATTTTGGTATGGTGGCTTTAGTACTTGGCAAAATGTTAAGAACTTTGCTTTATCTCAAGGTTTCGATGAATTCCACGATGCTTCAGAAATGCCAAGCGAAGACGGCAACGCTTGGGGTGTAGGCGATAAAGATTTATTTAAAGCTATTTCTACCTATATGGATCAACATAGAGGGGAAAAAATTCTCAATGTTATCATGACCACTTCTAATCATCCACCGTATAGCATCAATGTCGCTAAGGAAGGCTACGATGTGAATAAGGTAAAAGGTCATTTGCCTGATTCTATCGAAGAAAACGACAAGCAATTGAACGAAATGGGTCATATTTGGTACGCAGATCACGTGATGGGTGATTTTATCGTTCGCGAAGAAAAAGCAGATCCGTCTGCACTCTTCGTTATCACTGGTGACCATAGCGAACGCTTTAACTTTGCTCGTGAAGTAGGTCCTAATGTGGCATCTACGATTCCACTTATTTTCTATGGTCGTGGCATTCATAAAGAATGGCTTGCGCCTAATGCATTTGGCATGAGCATTCAAATCATTCCAACCTTGGCAGAATTAGTGGGTCGTCCAGGTCAAACCTATAAAGCCATGGTGCCTAGTTTGTTTACACAAGAGGAATTTGTCTTTAACCATAGATTGTATCTCAATAAAAACGGAAAAGTATCAGAACAAAGTGCAAGTATGCCGCAATCCTATGGGGATATAATTAAAAACATGCGAGAACTAGCGGCATGGCGTATTAAGCACGGAAATAATATTCAATAACATTTTTTAGTTTATTTACGTAAAGAATCGATTTATTCAATTAAGTAAGTGATAATTTGGTTTGAGCTGTTTGTATATAAAACTAAGCTTATGTAATCATTAGTTATATGGCTAGTGCATGTTTAAGAGGAGCATGGAATGGAGTTAATTTCGGTCATTGTACCCGTCTATAATGTGGAATCTTATGTTGCAGAATGTATTGAGTCCATTCAAAACCAAACGTATATGAATTTGGAAATCATCTTAGTAAATGATGGTTCTACAGATGCTAGTGGTGATATTTGTGATCAGTATGCAGCCTATGATGAGCGAATACAGGTCATTCACAAAGAGAATGCTGGAGTTAGTGCGGCTCGCAATACGGGGATAGAAGCGGCTAATGGTGACTATATTGCCTTTGTGGACTCCGATGATTACATTGGGCTCACCCTCTATGAAGATATGTTAAAGCTTTTAAAAGAGCATGATCTTGATATTATCGAATTTACTGCTTTCAGAGATAAAAATGGTGATATTATCGAAGGTTGCAATGATGGTCAATTAGAAATTTATGAGAAAGAGGATGCCTTGCGATTAGCCATGCATGATTGTTTTGTGGCGGCTTGGAGTAAGTTATATAAACGCAGTGCTATCGGTGATGTGCGTTTTCCTGTAGGGCGAAAGTTCGAGGATACTGCTACATCCTATCGATATGTAGCTAATGCCAATCGGGTGGGTCATATCAATCGTTGTTACTATTACTATCGACTCAATCCAAATTCCATAACTCAAACCTCTTTTCATCCGAAATCTCGATGGGATTTTGTGCTCGGTTACGAGGAACGCTTGCAATATGCTATAGATCATCAATTACCATATGTTGATGATTGCAATAGTTTATTGATGAAAGCCGTATTATCCTGTTTAACGGCTTACTATGCAAAGCCAACGGGTAATCAAGTGTATTACGATAAGTGTAAAAAAATGATTGAAACTTATCGCAATGACGCATCCTATAAGCTATTAAATTCTAAATATAAGCTCTTTTTATGGTCCTTTGGCCGTGCCGATTGGATTCATAAAATAGGGGCTCGTTTATCGTACTTAGCAAAACAAGTACGTTCGTAAGTGAAAGGTAAAACTATGGCAACTGTATCTGTAATAATCTTAGCGAGAAATGAAGAACATAATATTCATGACTGCATTGAGTCAGTGCAGTTTGCCGATGAAGTTTTGGTTATCGATGATTTTAGCACCGATAAAACCTTAGTTATAGCTCAAGAATTAGGGGCTCGTGTTATTCAACATCTATTAAATGGAGATTGGGCTCAACAACGACGATTTGGTGTTTCTCAATCTAAATGTGATTGGGTTTTATTTTTAGATGCAGATGAGCGTATTTCTAACTCTTTAGCTAAGGAAATACAAGAGGTTATATCTGATAACTCTAAAAAATCGTATTGGATACAAAGAAGTAATAAATTTCAACATAACCATGCTACACATGGTGTACTGCGTCCTGATTATGTATTACGTTTAATGCCAAAGGATGGAGTTACCATTGAGGGGACTGTGCATGAGTCAATATCAAGTCTATATCCATCTGAAAAATTACAACATTCGATGTACCATTATACCTACGATAATTGGCATCAATATTTCAATAAATTCAACAATTATACCACATTATCTGCTGAAAAATATCGTGATAATGGTAAAAGCTGTTCTTTTATCAAGGATATAATTCTGCGTCCTACCTGGGCTTTCATCAAGGTGTACTTCTTACAAGGCGGTATTCTCGATGGGAAGATGGGCTTTATTTTGTCCGTTAATCACTACTTTTACACGATGACTAAATACGTAAAGTTTTACTATTTACTAAAATCCAAGGGTAAATTGTAATAGAGGGAGCATTATGTTAGGCAATTTTGGAAAACATTGGCATATAGGCCGTACTATATATGGCAAGCGCACATGGCGTGAAACGAGACGAACCTTCTTACATACAATGCGCTCTTGTCGTCATGACTCAACGGTTACGGAATTTGAAAACTTCTTTAAATCTTATACTCCAGATCCAAAGCTGTTAGAAAAACATTCTAGTCTCTATGAATTGATGAGCCGTATGTTTTTGATTAAGAATTCTACGCCACAATGGCGTTTGGAGGCACTTCGTCAGCATTTCACAATCTTACAAGAGGTGTTTACGGATGAAGCGATTCAGCTCATGTATGTAGACGAGGTGGAGTTTGATTATTTCGATAAAAAACGGGGTATTACCCTTTGGAGTTCTGATGAGCTCGATATGTCTGCTCATCTATATTACGAGCCGGGACAACGTAAGGAAGGCTTCTTGACGGTTATGCTCTTACTCGAAGATAAGGGTGTATACCATGCAAATATTCGCTTTGCTAAAGGCCATAACGGAGAGAGAACTCTTGTTATCGGTACTATTCAAGGTTATAAAGATGGTCTTGAGCGAGCTAAGAAGATTACGAAAAAGATGTATGGTTACCGTCCGAAGAACTTTATTACCTTCTTGATTCGTGAAATCGCTCATGCTGCGCAAGTAGAATCCATACTTGCTGTATCTGATGAAGGCTTCTATGCAAATTCACATATGGTGCGCGGTAATAAATCAAAGGTTGCTATATTAGATACCTTGTGGGAGGATATCGGCGGTACCGTATTGGAATCTAATCCAAATTATTTCACTATTCCACTTGAAGAAGAACGCAAACCTATGGAAGAGATTAAATCACAAAAACGTAGCCAATATCGCAATCGCTATGCTCTGTTAGATGAGTATGAGGCTATGATTCAAGAAAACATAAAACCGTATGTAAAAGCCTAGAGGTGTGCTATGCGCATAGCAATTTTAGAAAGTATTGTCATGCCTGCTGGTCATGAGGTGGAATTTGATCGCATCCTCATCAACGAATTAAAGCGTCAAGGTCATGAACCAGTACTATTCGTGCCGGAAAACTTTCCTTTTAAAGTAGATTATGGAGTAGATATAGTGTACTTGGAAGGTGGAGAGGTAGTGACCTATGCGGGAGCGTCTAAGTGGAAGAAGCCGTTTTTATCCATTTTACGAGAACGCCGTCGCCGCAATTGGTTCAAATCAGCAGCAGAAAAAATTAAAGAATATAATATAGATGCTTTAATCATTCCGACGGGGACATATCGCTATATTAAAGCTTTGTTAGACACGCCGTTAAAGGACAGTAAGGCAGCAGTACATGTTATCTTTCATGGCATTGGCAAGGGAGAAATGGATCGCTTTATTAAGCAAGCTCATCGTGCTAATGCGTATAGAAACGTGTACCTCGATGTTATCTCTTTGCGCGATGATATGTTGCGCCCTGATTTACCGAGAGTTCGTAAAATCTTGCCTCCTGTGTTCTTGCCATTTAGTGAATTGAGTGGAGAACAGAAGAATAGTGATACGCAAGATAATGTTAATATAGAAGACCAAAAAGTTCCGAATTCTACAACTTGTATAGATACTAATTTGGAAACCTCTAAATCAGCAAATAAACTGATAAAATTAGGTTTCTTTGGTCAGTTTAGAAAAGAGAAAAATATTGAGCGCTTTATAGATGCCTTTGTATCGCTGAATTATGATGATTCGGTACAACTCGTCGTTCAAGGGGCAACGGTAAAGCCTGAAGATGGGGCTTTATTTGAGTCTATCATCAAGAAATATAGCCAGTATAATAATATTAAGTTTATCCATGCCAGTCTGATTGGGAAAGACTGGGATATAGCCTTATTGAGTGTAGATGCTTTATTATTGCCGTATGGAGCAGAGCGATATCGTTATCACTGGGCGGCTATGCTGTTTACTGCTATTGGCTTTTACAAGCCGGTTCTTATATCTCCAGAAATCAATCCTGAAGTATTAGATCAATGCAGTATAGGTATGGCTTTGGATTTAACATCTCAAGAAACTATTGTACAAGGATTAGAGGAATTTATAGATATTATATCTAATAGGCCTGATATTTTTAAGAAAGGTTTAACAACGGCGAATTTAACATATAGTCAAGAACGTTTGATAAAAGAAATCTTAGATGTATAGTATTAGCTATATAATAAGTAATAGTACCTATATTATTAGTGATGTAGGTTATAATGCTAATAATTATTTATCTGTTAAAAAGTATATATTGATATTCGATTTTATAAAATTCTATTAGGAAAATTACTTAAGTTTATTGAATCATTAAATGACAAAATGTAGTCAATATCGAAAGCGCTATGAATTACTTGATCAATATATGGTACAAATTAATGAAAATTTAAAGCTATACTTAAAATGATTTTGGGGTAAATTTTTAAGTAAAGATAAAGGAAGAGGGGACCTTATTTTATGAAAAAGATAGCTACTAATGAGCTAAAGTCTGTATTATTAAAACATTAATACGATTTGATGAGTTTTGTAAAAAAAATGATATTAAGTATAGTCTTGCGTATGGTACAGCATTAGGTGCCATACGATATAAAGGATTTATTCCATGGGATGATGATGTCGATATCCTTATGATGAGATCTGAATATAATAAGTTTGAAATGGCTTGGAAAAAGTATATTCAAAATAATATGGATCATTATAAATTATGGTCTGAACTGGATGAGGAAAACTATTTCATTGTGTATGTAGCTAAATTTTTTGATACGGATACTGCATTATATGAATATTTTTCTAAAGGGAAATTCATTGAATACGGTATTTTTATTGATATTTTTGTATTAGATCATATCCCTGTTGAAAAAAGTGAACAAAAAAAATTATTTATGGATGTTCGGCTATACTGGAAATTGATTCAACACTTTCAAAAGCATTTTAAAAAGTGGAATAAGTTTGTAAGGAAATATAATCTATCATTACCATCTTTAGATATGATGGCTAACAAATTAATTGAGCGTAAAAATCGATATAATCGTGAATTAACACCCCTTGTTTCGGTAGTTCAAGACTATCAAAAGAAAAAGGATCTTAAATTGCAATATGAAATTGAACAGTACTTAAATCCACTATTTTATTAACTTCTTCTAAAAAGGCCTCTTGTGGTGTTTTGTAATGTAATATTTTTCGTGGCAAATTATTACACCAGTGAAGGGCCCGTTGGAGTGTATCAGCTGAGACATTTTCTATTCGCTGCCCTTTTGGAATAAAGCGGCGAAATAGACCATTATGCCGTTCATTAGAACCTCGTTCCCAAGCCGAATAGGGATGCGCAAAATAGATAGATAGTATTTCATCTTCAAGTTCAGATATGTCCGCAAATTCTAATCCATTATCAGCGGTTATTGTCTTACATATTGTGCCTAATTCAACATTCTTCCTAAAGGTAGTTAACCACGCTTCTAATGTCTCTTTTACATCACAGGCACGTGCTGACGGACAACGTAACGCTACATATAGTCTGCTTTTACGCTCTAATAACGTCACTAATACGTTATCTGTTTTATTCTTTGTTCCACGAACAGTATCTAATTCCCAATGACCAAATTCTTTACGAGTTTCAATTGTAGCATCACGAAGTTCTATGGATTGCCCCGATTTGCGCTTATGTTTTCTGACAATGGATTTTCTCATAGAACGACGTACTACCAAAGGCAGATCAATGGCTTTTACCCCAAGTAAACCTTGATGAATATAGTTATACAAAGTTTTTGTACAAACCATTTCATTACGTGCAAATATACACTGACGTTTAGCATATCCGACAGCAGCATCAAAAGACCAATGGTCTTTAAATACTTTTTCTTCAACCCAAAGTATGAAGGACTCTATGAAACCTAACTTCATTGTATTAAATGAGCCAAGACGTTGTTGTTCATATGTTAATTGCCCTGAATCTGCTATATATACAATACAGGCTTTACCTTGTCGAATTTGGACAACTGAACCACGTTTTAGTTCTGTATAAATAGTGGTTCTAGAGCATCCTAATACGGTTGCAATAGCGGTAACAGAATCACCTGCGGCGATTCTCTTTTCTACATAAAAGCGTTCTTCAAGGTTTAAGTGTTTGTTTGTACGTAATGTCGTGTTATGCTTAATATAGTCCATAGTGATTACCTCGGTTAGATTATGTTTGGTCACTTAAATCATGACACAAGGTTCACTATGGACTTTTTATGTGTTCAATTTCATTCTACAATTAAGCTATTGCTTTTATCTAAAAATAAATATAGATTCTTATGCGGCTTTTATCAAAATAATAAATATATATATACTAATCTATCAATCAACGTGCACCGTATGGTGACGGCGCACATTTTCCAACATATTCGCACGAACTGATGCTTTTGCATCCAACCGATGGTTACCACCGAACCACGCTGTATCGACGCCTGCTAGACGGAACATAACCTTACCGTAAGGGCTACCGTGCTTATGCTCCGGTTTATTATAGCCCATATCAACGGAAATCCTCGGTGTGAGCTGCAACTCCGTACCAATCCGCAAACCGTGCTTATCCACACCGCGTCGCAACTGCCAACGATAAGCCTCCATGTACACGCGAGCCCAACGAGCATTCTTGAAGCTAGTACCATATTCCGCAGTATACCCATTAGACACATTTTCCAGATGCGTCGCACCATCAAGGGAACGCTCGCCAGATACACCGCGATACCAGTTCACACGGAATGCACCGATGCCCGATACATACTCCAACCCGACGCTCATACGACCGTGATTACCTCTAAACCGATGGTCATAAAACAGATTGCCGCCGTAATAGTGGTCATCGTTCGCCGCAATTCGACGATAACCGATGCCCACATTCGCCGTCGTTCCTGTATCCGCTGCATTCGCCAATCGCTCCTGAGTAAACCAAACATGACGAGATGTCTCATCATAATGACCTAGTGGCTGCAAGGTTTCTACACCGTACAAGGGCTTCCAATTTTTCTGAAAGCGCAATGACAAAACGGTTCGCTGCATCCACGGCTTCGCCTTCGACCCATGCATCGCAGAATGAACACCAGTCATAACCACCGCCTGTAACGCAGAGTTAACCGCATCCGTGTCGGAATAACGGGTCGTCTTTTTGTCCGTGGATTCCGGCATTTCTAATCCGCCCTGCCCGATGACATGATTCGGTGTATGAGACGAATTAACGCGGAATATATCATCTAATTTTATAGAACTATGAACTTGTTTTACAGTGGTCGTCTGCATAGACTGCGCCGTCTTATGTACCTGCTCACCCTCCACAGGCATGACAGATATGCCAAAAGCAACCGCCAACAACACTATTATATATTTCATTACACACTCTTACTTACAATCACATCTGATTAGGTACATAATAATATACGTTAATTGTTCATTCTCACATCATGAACAAAACATGAAATCATTTCTATTTTATATAAATATATAGATAATTGTCAATGCAAATAAGATACAATATTAGCCATATATAACTATTCAAACTTTAAAATTATGTCTCAATTATGTCACATAGATTTCTTACCAATTATAAACCCCTATAGAATATATTGTATATTTATCGGCAATATGTGAATATTCTATCTACAACACACTTACTTGGTATTATAGTAGCCATGTAAGTCTTTTATGAAAGTTTTGTGAAAGTTTGTTTTTACACAAAGGAGTGTATACGATGAGTAAAAAACGTTTTGTATTAGCAAGTGTTGTAATGGTGGCATTATCCGCTTCGGTTTATGCGGCCCCGATCAATATCGTTGACAACAACGGTAACATCGGCAAGGAAGGCCAAACTTTCACCGCCGGAACAGGAGGCAACATTACCCTCGGCAACGGTGCCGGCGCGACGAACGGCAAGGGCAAGGGTATCAATGTGCAAGGCAACAATATAGCCTTGGGTACAGTTGCTGGAGCAGGCTCAACAGGTGGCGGCAATATCAACATCGGGGCGAAGTCCTTCCGAGACAGTACCGGCGATTTTAACATAACCGTTGGTTTTGCCGCAGGCAATACGAGCCAGTTGACGAACTTCATCGTCATGGGGACGCAATCGGGCGAAAAATCCGTAGGTGATAAAAACGTGTGGATTGGGAACTTTCAGGGTGCCAACAGTAAAGCCAGCAATTCCGTAGCCATCGGCTCGAATTCGACGGTAAACGGTCAGTTTGACCTTGCCGTGGGGCATTATGTGAACGTAAAAGCCGCTAAAGGTTTGGCCGTAGGCTCTTATAATACACTATCTGAAAAAGCGACCGCATCCGGTGTATTCGGCCAGGGCGAATACGGCAAAACGGCTATTGATGCGGTCAATTCATACAGTGTAGGTAATTATAACCACATTTCGGGAGAAAATACCTTTGTCCTCGGTAACAACGTAACCACCTCTCTAAAAAACGGTGTTATCCTCGGCAATGATTTCACAGACGGTGATGTAGTCGGCACCGCAAGCCATACATTTGAAAATGGTACTACAGTCAACTATGCCGGCACTGCTCCTGTATCAACGGTATCGGTTGGGGCTAAAGATAAAGAACGAACCATCACTAATCTCGCTGCAGGTCGCGTGAGCGCTACCTCTACAGATGCGATCAACGGCTCTCAGCTCCACGGCGTTCATCAAATGATTGATGCCCTTGGTAAAAGTACCGAGCAACATTTCGACAAGGTTGATAAATCTGTACAACAAGTAAACACTAAAGTTCAGAATGTAGAAAAATCTGTTCAAGATGTCAAAGGTTCAGTACAAGAAATTAAGAACTCCGTACAAGAAACAACAAATTCGGTTCAACAAGTAGAAAATTCCGTGCAACATGTATCTCAAGAGGTACAGCGTGTCGAATCGGAATCCAATAAAGGCGATGCTAGTGCCGCTGCGTTAGCCGCATTGCATCCGTTACCATATGATCCAGATAATCGCGTCCAATACATGGCAGGCTACGGTCATTATAAAAATGCTAATGCAGTAGCCTTAGGTATAGGCTATTATCACAAAGATAATCTTCTACTCACCACAGGATTTACCATGAACAATCATGTCATGGCCAATGTAGGCATCACCTACAAACCTGGAAAATCTTTGCCTACTACCATGTCTCCTGCCTCTTATAATGCATTGGAACAACGAGTACAAGCATTAGAAACACAAAATAAAGATCTCCAAGAAACGGTAAAACGCTTAGTAGATAAACTAGAAAAATAGTAAAACAAGATTTTATGGTAGTCTAATGACTGCTTTCACACAAATACACTAACACACAAAAACACAGAAATAAAAAAGCTGTACACACATAGTCGATTTGAATTACCTTTGATGTTAAATTGGTTTTGACATCAAAGCCGTTCAATCTAATCTATGTATGTACAGCTTTTTATGATTATTTATATGTAGTTGTTATTAATATTTGGTTTTAGTCATACGCAGTTTTATAACTATTTAATTAGCATTCATTATCATGAGTACATTGTTATAAAGTATTTCATCTCAATTTGACGATATATATCTTTATCCCTATAATATAAGTAGATAGCCAAACGAGTGGTTCCGTCGGGCTCATCTCAAGAAATAAATACGTGATGAAATGGCCTTTCAGTTATCCAGTTACTGGTAACGAAGGGCTATTTGCTTTTTCCAAAGCAAATAAGCGCCACAAGTGCTCCAAAGGCAATAACTATGGTCATTACCTCTAGAATTAGCATGATCAACTCATAATCACTCATAGGCACCCCTCCCTTCATTTACGAAGAGAGTCCCAACCTCGCCGGCTATCCTAAGATAATTATATGGCGAACATATAAGCGAATCAATAAGAATCTATATATAGAAATATACGAAAGTATGTTAGCAAAAAAAGGCAGCAATTTAATCGCTGCCTTTTATTTTATTTACGCGCCACGCGCATAGCTGCCATCATACCTGGAGATTTCCAGAGGGATTGTCCATTGTCTGTTGCGAGTTTATTGTTGTCGTAAAATACGTCCGCATTGTAATAGTTGTCATCGCTAGATGTTACTTTATAGCTAAGACCTGCTGTTGTGTACACCGTAAAATTGAGAATATCCCCCACTCTCTTTACAGAGTCTTGATCTACATACCAGCTATTACCGTGATACGTCGTAGCATACACATCTTGACGAGCTTCTACATCGTGAGTATTAATGCCGATTAATACAAGCAGGGCCGCTAACATATATAAGAATTTACGCATTATAATAACCTCCCATTTTATCAAAATAATACCTAAATATTATATCAAAAAATGGGGAAAATTGCATTAAAATGACAGTCTTTTCTCTATGCCTGACTGAATCCGCTCAAGGCTTGGTGTAATAACTTTCATCACAGGTTTTTCTATGAAAGCTAACCGCACATAGTCTACGGTCATACCGATGACAAAAATAAGCGCTACTATAAGGATTGCATACAGCGGCAATAATATAGAATTATAATACTGATATGTTGCCAATATATTGTCCCACATATGATAAAGGAATAACCTATTGTCATGCAATAGGTAAATGCCAAAGGTAGTAGATGCTACCGTATTGATCCAAGGACGATAAACGATTTGTGCTTTCAAGAAAAGAATAAATAAACCAATACCTAATAGTAGTTGGAATAGGCCATAATCATTTTTCGTGAAGTAGAAAATCTGTTTCATATACTCTGGATTTCTCATGGCTAGTACGTCGACGAGGATATCCCCTAGAAAAGCCCCAACAAAGCCTATGGCGCTAACAATAATACCCACTTTTCTTGTTATATGTGAGTCGTACAGCTTAATGTACGCCCCCATCGAATAGAACACGATAAAGGAAAAGATATGCTTAAAGCCAAAGGTGGTATGCGGTAAATTAGGCCACAAATTCAATGCCGTTGGTATTAAGAACCAAATTACCGTGGACCCCACTAGGAGCATAACGTAATATTTATGCTGCAGCCAATGAAGTACTCGATTGATAATAGGCGTTAGTAAATAGAGGACTAAAAAGTTCTGAGCGAACCAGCTCATGGCGCCAATGGGCAATAGCGCAAGCATCATGTTTCTTGACGTCACCGTATCGAGTCCTAAACCCATAGCCACGCCCAGCATGGCAATGCTGTAAAACCATATTTGCCCTACTAACTTGGCAAACTTGTGCAGCTTGAAGCTACTAGAAATCATGAAATAGCCCGTTATCATAACAAAGGCGACTACACCAGCCTTGCCTCCAAGTGCAAATACTTGGAGAAATACCTTATTAAACGTTAAATCCGGTGTAAAGGGAAATGTCCCATGCACACTAAAATGGTGCATAATAATCAGTATCATCGAAATGATACGCAATAATTCAATATTGCTCTGTCTCATACGCTATACCTCATATTTTTAATCTCAAACTATAAAGATACTACATCAACTGGTAACTATACCGAAATGATGTGTATATACATCATAAAATACACGAGATACATGAGGTCGTTGTGACAATATTTACACATAGAAAAGGACAGCTGATTATATCAACTGTCCTTTTGTTAATCATATTTATTTATGATTCTAATTAGCATTCAAAAAAGTATAGTCAACTAATAGTTTTTGGTAATCGTATCCTCTTTTTCCTGCTACTTATAAGCTCCTCTATTATTAATTTCTTGATAACAGCACATTTCTTTATCGTATCAAAAATTGTAGCAAACATAATGCCTGTACATATACAACCCAATATGAGAAAGAATAAGTCCATAAGAATAGAGTGTTCAAAATGACTCCAATAAGCTATTCCTATTATTCCAACAAATAAAATACCATAAAATCCAATAGATTTGAACTTAGAAATACTCAAAAGCATAGTTGAAACAAAGCCTACTATGCTACAACCTAACAGTACTTTTATAGTAATTATTATAAATTGGCTATAAGCAAAAATAATACTTTCACTAGCACCTTCCTTCAAGACTTCTATTGCCAAATTTGATCCTATACTTACTATAAGAGCCAAAATAGCACCTAAAGAAATAGTTCCCCATATAAACATATATCGACTCTCAAAATCACTTATTAATAATTCATGTATAATTCGTAACTCTGAGTTAGATTTATTCATTAATTGTTGTTTTATATAAGAACGATACTGTGTATATAAATCGGTTGTCATGGAGTACCAAATAAATGTTGGTAATTGAATTATTTTACTCATAAGCCTACCATTTATATAATATATTTTTTAATTGTAAAGTAAAATTGGACACTTAAAGAAATCTATAGTGAGCTTTGTATTATTATTAAGGTATCTAATCAAAATATAATCAAGGCAATCACTATGGACTACAATAGTTATAACACGACATTACGTACAAAGACTTAAACTACAAAAAACGATTTTATTTAAGAAAGAGAACCGTTCTAAGCGATAGTATTACCGCATTTTCACGTATGCTAATCCACTCAAGAATGACTATATTGCAATTTAAAATTAATTACAAAATATATTTTGCATTTTATTTAGAGTAATATCCATCCATTTTCTTGTTATATCACTAAAAAAATGTTTCCATACATAACAAGCAATTAAAACTAAAAGAAATGAAACTATACTTTGATACTTCCACCCATAATTTGCTAGTATAGAAT
>NZ_CALLVP010000134.1 GCF_938010505.1 uncultured Veillonella sp.
TATTAAATAGAATTCTCATTCATTGCTCCTACAAATTACTTTGCGATTTCCGTCAATTTACCATGAGGCCCCGCCCAAGCATAGTCGGCAAACTCATCGCGCTTGATGAGCATCCAATCCTTTGGCAATTGAGTGCGGATATCTGCAATCGATATATTGTTAGCGTCCCCTGCGTACGTTAAGTCGCCACGGAATGCTTTCATAAACCATTTTCGATGAGAGAAAATATGTGTTAATTCTTTTACAAGCACTGGTTGTAAGGATAGGTCAAAGTCAAGGGCCTTAACTAATTCCTCGAGACCTCGTTCTCCTTCGTCAAAGGCCGATACCATTTCTACAGATGGAAACTCCCACATAGACCGTAACAGCCCACGATTTGGGCGCTTATGCAATAAGTAATATTCCCCATATTGCAAAATACCTACAAACAGAGGCACCTCGACTACCTTTGTTTTCTTGATGCGCACTGGTAGTTTATCTGTATCCTCATGTTGATAGGCAGCGCACATATTTACAATAGGACATTCCCCACAACGTGGAGTTTTGGGAATGCACACAGCAGAGCCAAAATCCATCAAGGCTTGGTTAAAATCACCAGGTCGATCATGAGGCAAGGTCTCCTCCACGATGGCTGTAATAGTCTTTTTACCCTTAGTGCTTAAAATATCGTCAAAGATGCGATATAGACGAGCATAGATGCGCAATACATTGCCATCTACAGCTACCTCTGGTTCGTTGTACGCCATAGATAGTACGGCCCCAGCCGTATAAGAACCTACGCCCTTTAGGGACTCCATGGTCTTACGATCGTGAGGCACTATACCGCCGTAGTTTTCAACTACGTCCTTCACGCCGAGGCGCAAGTTACGAGCACGGCTGTAATAGCCAAGCCCTTGCCAGGCGTGAACTACCTCGTCTTCGGAAGCCTTTGCCAAATCCTCCAAAGTTGGAAATAGACGCATCCAATTGTCATAATATGGCTTCATAGCCTCAATGCGCGTCTGCTGGCTCATCACCTCGGAAACCCAAATCTTATAAGGGTCCCCACAATCGCGCCACGGCAACTCCCGTTTATGCACATCATACCACGCCAATAGCTGTGGCACCCACTTTGGGTTCTTTTTATCAGTCATATTACCTCAAAACAGTATAAATTACGGAGCATATTACCACTCTCATGGTCATATAGCCCCTTTTTACATTTTAAAATCCACCAAACCATCATTTTGATGTTAGTAATTTTATGTTAATAATTAAATAGGTATACACCAAAATTCGTCGGCATAGTATAAAGAATACCTATATTCGACAATATAACGCAAATAATCTATACGTATCAGCCGTTAATATACAGATCAATGCGCGCCAAGTGTTCGCTTTCAAGAACGGTATCCACAGTGGTCAAGTCCATCTTGTCCACCATGCTATTATCTCGGCCAAACACAATAGGCCCTTTTAATTTCTTTCCTGCTAACAGCATCGGCAACCATCTGCGGTCACCGTCCCACATATGCTCGTATGGAATTTGATTTGGTTCTAGCCAGTGAGGCTCCATTTCATCTGTTTCCTCTACATTACCTGTGAAAGCACGTAAAAAATACACATAGCTTACGTGCGTTAAACTTTCATCAAAAGGAAATTGAAAATCAAAAGCCGCTACACACTCTAAATCTTCGGCACGCCCCTGAAGGCCTGACTCCTCAAACAGTTCGCGAATGGCACACGCTCTGAAACTTTCACCATCATCCAATTTACCACCGAAACCATTATATTTATCGGCCCCAAAACCACGTTTTTTACGACCTAGCAGTATACGATTTTGTTCATCAATGGGAAATACTAGCGTCGTCGGTTTCATGGGACCTCCTTAATCATAAAAATAACACTCTTTTATTATACCATTATTTTATGTACGAATGCCTTAGTTGTGGTATGATTAAGAATATAGATTTTCTTGCAAGGAAGGAGGCACTAGATGAACAAACCACTTAGATTTAATATCGAATTAGGGCGCACAAAGCCCGTCAATATTCGCAATGAACAAGTGCGTTGTCCCTTCTGTGATCGTTCCAAACTAACGGATATTCTCGATACATCAGGTCATATTATATGGCTTATGAACAAATATCCAGTCTTAGAAAAAACTTGGCCTACCGTTATTATTGAAACGGAAACTGACGAAGGCGAATTTTCCACCTTACCTGCAGACGAAGCAGCCCACATTCTCCAATTTGGTCTCGATAAGTGGCGCGAAACTCGTCAGCGTAAAGAGTTTAAATCCGTACTCTTCTTCAAGAATTACGGCTATATGTCCGGCGGTTCTATTCGCCATCCACACAGCCAGATTATAGGCCTTGAGAATTACGATTATCACAAAGATATTACTGTGCAAAACATGGAGGGCTGGCTCTTGCACGAGGATCAGGATGTGCGTATCACCTTATCCACCCATCCAATTATCGGGTTCTTTGAGTACAATATTCGCTTCAAACCAGATGCGCCAGTTCGTGCTGTAGCCCTTCGACTACAGCAAATTTTGCGCTATGTATTGCGTAGTGTAGCCAACTTTAGCCAGTCCTATAATTACTTCGTATATAATCTTGAGGACGGCTATGATTACATCAAGGTAGTAGCTCGTTATGTAACGACGCCCCTCTATGTGGGCTACAAAATTCCTCAAACTTGCGATGAGGAACGAGCTGCTAAAATCATGCACGATATTACGCCTTATTTTCAAGCTACGAAATAGTTCTGATCATATACCGTATATAATTTATATAATAAATTATAATAAATTTATATGGTTTTAATCATACATAATTGAAAGGATTTTTATGAAAGTATTTGCCATCGGCGACCTCCATCTATCTGGCAATCCTCCGACGAAGCCGATGGATATTTTTGGTCCACACTGGAATAATCACTGGACCCGCATCAAAGAACATTGGAATGCCAATGTAAGCGATGAAGATATAGTCTTTCTCGTAGGTGACATGAGCTGGGCTCTCCGCCTCGAGGAAGCGGCGTGCGATTTACAAGAAATTGCATCCATGCCGGGCAAAAAATATATGATTCGCGGCAACCATGATTATTGGTGGGCATCAGCAAACAAGATGCAGAATCTCATGGGCGATGCTATTACCTTTTTACAGGGTCACGGCACTGCAGAAGTCATCCAAACCGAAGAAGGGCTGCGCATTATTGCATTTGGTGGAACACGCGCCTATCTCTGTCCTGGAGACTCACACTTTTCACCAGAAACGGATCAATCCATTTACGAAAGAGAATTAATGCGTACCGAAGCAGCACTACAGGAAATGGATAAGGCAACGGCCTATTTATCATCAACATCTGATTCCATTAGAGATATAGAGAATATTCCTGTAACTAAATTATTGTTGCTACATTACCCTCCATTCAACGAGTCCAACGCCCCTTCCGGTTTTACGGACCTCATGGAACAATATAACGTAGATATCTGCATCTTTGGCCACTTACATGATCAAATTTCCTTTAACCGAATTCCAAAGGAGTTTGGTACGACAAAACTAGAGCTAGTATCTGCAGACTATCTAGACTTCAAACTAAAACAAATCATCTAAGGAGAGACCATGAGTCGCATTCATAAAGAGCATTTACAAGCAGGCTATATCTTTGGTGATACCATCAACCAAGAATATATTTACTTGCCTTCTGGTGAGGTCGGCACGGAGCATCCGTTAGCAGTCCTAGAAACACCAACGAAACGCGAAGATATTACATTGGACGAAGCAGTCCATATGATTGATACATTAACGCTAAAACGTTGTAACCACCCTACACTAGGTAAAAAATCATTTTAATAACATAATTAATAATGCAATTAATTGAATAAAATAGCGGATAGTTGACTATAATCTGCACTCCAGAAAAGAAACATAATTTCTGATTTCTGAAAGTGCAGATTGTTATTAAATCAACTACCCGCTATTTTGATGAAAAGAGGCTGTTTATCACAGCCTCTTTTGTTTTTCTTTAGTTTATAAAAGAACTATTTTGTTGTCTTCCTTTTAGTGTAAAAGGTTATTTCATGACAAGTAATTACTTCGCATTACGCTCGATATGACTACCGTAAACGTCTCTGTAATCATTGGTTTGCTTGTTGTCTTTATTGTTGACACGAAGTCGTTCTACCTTATGACGATCATTGTCTTTACCAGAGATTCGATCTACACGAGTGCGATCTAGGTCATGAAGACAAGCCAATTCAGGATTAAATTCGTTAATTGCGCGCCCCATTTTGCCATCAATTGGTGCACCCAATTGTAAAGCACGGTAAATAATCGCAGCATATTCATAACGAGTCAATGCACGGTCACCTTTAAATTCGCCATCAGGATAGCCTTCAACAAGACCTCTATCAGCCAAAGATTTTACATATTCATAAGCCCAGTGATTAGCTGGTACATCAGGGAAGTTCACATCTTTCATTTCATACTGAGGAGCCATTCCCATAGATGCTTTCATTTGTTGAATTTCTACATTTTGTGCTTTCACAATGGCCTTTAAGTCCTGAACCTCTTTAGCCAAAGCTACTCTGGATGTAGATACGCCATTTTTCTGACCTAATTTCACGGTAACACCGGCATTAACCATGTTTTCACCGTTGCCCATAGAGCCGGCTACGCTGAACATAGTGTCTTCATTTGGTCTGTAGAAAGCGCCTAATGCCATAGCATTTTCACCGGCATAGTTACCGTAACCGGCTGCAAAGTTCCATTTATCATCAGGATCAAAATCCAACGGATGAATTGCCGCTAATGCAGCTGCACCGGCACCAACTTTACCAATTTTTTTATTTAAATGACTCACGCCACTGCTAATACCGTTAGTTGCTTGATACAATTGGCTACCATTAACGGCATCCTTAGATGTAGGGGAAACTTCACCATCAGCTACGTTAGTTATTTTTTTAGAGTTAGCATTTAAACCATTGTCAGAAACATATGTGTTGCCGCCAACAGTCAAACCTTTATTATTGATAACAGTATTACCTGTTGTTACGTTATCTAAAGATAAATTTTTAGCAATATCTACAGTATATTCAGTGCCACCAGTGGCATTTTTATTAGCATTTGTTACAGTAATATTTGAACTGCCAGCCTTTACGGATGCGTCTTTATCATAAGCAGCTTTTATTGCGTCATGTACGGTGGAGGCTCCTGTATCCCCGATGTAAGACATAGTAATCGTCCCATCAGTACTAACCACGGCATTACCACCTAAAATATTCTTAGTAGAACTAGCTACATTTCCCACTGTATTTGCTACTGCATATAATTGACTGCCATTTATAGCATCCGTGCTAT
>NZ_CALLVP010000135.1 GCF_938010505.1 uncultured Veillonella sp.
ATTAGTGAAGAAGCAACTATTGAGCAATTGAATAAAATCGTAGAAGGAATTATTGCAGAAGAACGAAAATCTCGGCAGTCTTTATTACACAATGATAAAGAAGGCTTGGAAGATGTACTATGGCGATCCTATGGTATTTTACAATTTGCACGCCGTGTAAGTGGTAAAGAGGCGCTTACTAAGCTTAGTGATATTCAATTAGGTGTAGATTTAGAAATATTACCTCCTTGGGGCAAGGATACTTTTAATGAGCTTGTTGCTATAACTAGACCTAATTTTCTCTGTAAATACTTAGGTAATGAAATTTTAACAGATGCTGATCGCGATAGCTATAGAGCAAAGGTGATACGTCAAAAACTTTCAAAATAATATAAACACATAAACAATCGATACATGATTATTTATTTTACATAAAGAGATGAGGTGATATTATGATGCAACGGTTCACAGACGATGCACAGCGTGTTCTTTCCTTAGCCCAAGAGGCTGCTTTAGAGTTAGGACATGACTATGTAGGTACTGAACACGTACTCATCGGCCTTACAAAGGTTAAAAATGGGGTAGCAGCCAAGGCTTTAGAAGAGCTTGGTCTTGTTACAGAAGATATTTTTGAAGCTGTAGAAGAACATGTGGGACGTGGTAATAAAAAAGCGACGTCAATTTATATGACACCTCGCGTTAAACATGTACTAGAGCTTGCTATTCAGGTAGCTAACCGCATGAACCATAATTACGTAGGTACAGAGCATATTTTATTGGGACTGCTTAGCGATGGTAGCGGTGTTGCTGCTTCTATTTTGCGAGCTATGAATATACGTAGTAACGACGTAGTAGAAGAAATTCGAAGTATTCTTGGTTCCAATGAAGGCAGCAATCATGGAGGTCAAGAAGGATTAGATAGCCATAATGATTTGGGTGATTTATCTGATTTTGCAACAGATCTTAATGAGTCTGCTAAGCAAGGCAAGATTGACCCAGTTATTGGTCGTGATACAGAGATTCAGCGGGTGATTCAAATTCTCAGCCGTAGAACTAAAAATAATCCTGTTCTTATCGGTGAATCAGGTGTAGGTAAAACAGCTATTGCTGAAGGATTGGCACAGCGTATTGTGACTGGAAATGTACCAGAGATTTTGCGTAATAAACGCATTATTTCTCTTAGTATTGGATCTATGTTAGCGGGTGCCAAGTATCGAGGTGAATTTGAAGAACGGCTGAAAAAAGCAATCGATGAAGTACAACAACATGATGACATGATTATTTTCATCGATGAAATTCACACATTGGTGGGGGCAGGTGCTACTGAAGGCGCTTTGGATGCGGCTAATATCTTAAAGCCTGCTTTGGCACGTGGTGAATTCCAAGTTATCGGTGCCACAACACTCGATGAATATAAGAAATATATAGAAAAAGATGCCGCTCTAGAGCGTCGTTTTCAACCTGTTCAAGTAGGAGAGCCCAACGAAGAGGATGCTCTTGAAATTTTGAAGGGCTTACGAGATCGGTACGAAGCCTTTCATAAGGCTAAGATTACAGATGATGCATTAAAAGCGGCTGTATCCTTATCTAGCCGATATATTACAGATAGATTCTTGCCTGATAAGGCTATTGATGTAGTAGATGAAGCTGCATCTAAAGTTCGTATGAAAGTGTTTTCTTCAGCACCTGATATTAAGGCTTTAGAAGATCGCCTCAATACGGTAAAGAAAGAAAAAGAAGCTGCCGTTACATCTCAAGACTTTGAAAAGGCAGCAAAGCTTCGCGATGAAGAACAAACATTGATAAAAGAAATTGATGATAAAAAGTCTATCGCTAAAGAAGAAAGCCATCAAAAGCTAATAGTTACAGAGGAAGACATAGCTGCAGTAGTAGCGCAATGGACAGGTATTCCCGTGGCTAAAATTGCAGAAGAAGAGTCTGAAACCTTACTTTATTTGGAAGAAAAACTTCATAAACGTGTAGTAGGTCAAGATGAGGCTGTTACCGCTGTAGCTAAAGCCGTACGCCGTGCAAGGGCTGGATTAAAAGATCCCAAACGTCCTATTGGGTCATTTCTATTCCTTGGTCCAACAGGGGTGGGGAAAACTGAGCTAGCTAGAGCGCTTGCATCCTCCTTGTTCGGCGATGAATCTGCTATGATTCGACTTGATATGTCTGAATATATGGAAAAACATACTGT
>NZ_CALLVP010000136.1 GCF_938010505.1 uncultured Veillonella sp.
TTACCATAGTTGGCTTTTTAGCTGCTATGATTGGTACCATCATCGGTGCCGGTGGAGGACTTGTCTTTGTGCCTCTTTTTATGTACTGGTTCCCCGAGTGGTCTCCGTCTATGGTCGTAGGGACATCGCTTTTTTCTGTTATGTGCAATGCTATTTCTGGATCTATAGCATATCTTAAGCAGAAAAAGGTGTATGTTGGGGCTGCGCTCGTCTTTAGCATTGCTACCTTCCCAGGGGCCATTTTAGGGGCTCAAATGTCTGGGTGGTTCTCTGGTAATGGCTTTATGTTTGCCTTTGGGTGTTTTATGTTATGTGCATCTTTCTTGATTGGCTTTAAAAACTTTAAAAAAGGGGAACGAAAGGAAGAGTCCCTTACTCTAGACCAGCTCACCTATAGTAAGCCCGTTGGTATCAGTATTAGTATTGTTGTTGGCTTTATTTCGAGTATCTTTGGCATCGGCGGAGGCCTCATTCACGTACCGGCCTTGATTTATTTGATGGGCTTTCCTACGCATATGGCGACAGCCACTAGCCAATCCATCCTCGCCGTATCTACTACGGTAGGGGTTATTACGCATCTAATAGAAAATCACATCGTATTTAGTATTGCCATTCCTACGAGCATTGGCGCTATCTTCGGCGCTCAAGCTGGTGCGCGCATTGCAAAACGCCTTAAAGCAAAAGCTATCCTAGCGCTCATGAGCGTAGCTGTTTTTGCATTGGCTGTACGCATCATTCTTAAATCTGGTATCTTGGGATGATATAATTTAATAAAAGCCCTTTAATGGTGACTTGTACGCATTTTACCATTAGAGGGCTTTCTATATTTTCAGCAGTTTATAAAAAGGTATGACCAAAAGTCATAGAACACTATAAATGAGAATAGAGAAATCAAAGTTAATAAATCATACTAATTTTATGTATAATACTTGTAATGTATTTACTATAGAATTACATGTAGAATAAATCGTTGTTTATCGAATTTTTGGTATGCCACAATTAGCTATATCTATATATACCTAATAAATAAGGATTATTGATTGAAGATGTGTAAAAATATGTACATGATAATGCGAATGAGATGTACTTTCAACTAAGAGAATAAAAGAACAATGCATATCGATTTTTATTAGAAGAGATATAATTTATGCATAATTATAGTAGTGAGAATGAGAACGGCGTATACTAAAAGTAACTTATATTCCTTATGAGAGGACAGGAGGAAATAGAAGTGAGTACGCTTATTAGAGATTATGAACGTTTTGCCAAGGAGGCAAAAGAAATTTGTAAAGGTCGCGTGTATACCGATCATTTACGTCGTTATGCGTATGGCGTTGATGCGTCCTGCTATAGCTATTTACCAAAGGTAGTTGTTAAAGCTGAGGATGAACGCGAAGTAAGACGTCTTATTCGTTTATGCCAACAATGCGGCACACCATTTACATTCCGTGCGGCGGGTTCGTCTTTGTCTGGTCAATGCTCCAGTGAAGATGTGCTCATCGTATGTAATGATGGCTTCAAGAAAATGGAAGTTATCGATGATGGTAATGCCTTAAAATGTGAATGTGGTGTTATCGGTTCTGATGCAAATGACTTATTGAAACCGTACAATCGTAAAATTGGTCCAGATCCTGCTACGCTTGCCACCGCATTAGTAGGTGGTATTTTGAATAATAACTCCTCTGGTATGTGCTGTGGTACGGCACAGAACTCGTATAAAACAATTCGCTCCATTCGGGTTGTTTTACTAGATGGTTCCATTCTCGACACATCCGACCAAAAGAGCATTGATCAATTCCTCAAAGAAAAACCTCAAATGGTAGAGGATATCTTGCAATTGCGCAAAGATATTTTGGCCGATGAAGAATTGACACATTTAATAAATCACAAGTATAAAATCAAAAATACTACGGGCTACGGCTTGAACTCTCTCGTTGATTTTGAAGATATTATCGATATCATCAATCACTTGTTCATTGGCTCTGAAGGTACATTGGGCTTCGTGTCCGAAGTTGTATATAACACTGTTGAAGACGTGCCTCATAAAGGCTGCGGCCTCATGTTCTTCAAAACATTGAATGATGCATCCTTAGCCGTTGTAGCCTTGGCTAATATGGGCCGTGAAAAGGTTATCGCTGCGGAAATGATGGACTATCAGTCCTTGCGCGCTGTTCAAGCCTTAGATAATGTGCCTGACTTCGTTCGTGAAGTGCCTGAAGGTACGAGTGCAATCTTGTTCCAAACTGAAAGCTACACGAAAGAAACGGTTGATCAAAACTTGGCTTTCATTAAAGACAAATTAAAAGATATCCCAACAGCCCTTCCAAGTCTTTACTCTCAAGACCCTGTAGAATACGATTCTTGGTGGGCCATCCGTAAAGGTATCTTGCCAATCGTTGGCGGTCAACGCAGAAAAGGCACCACTGTTATTACAGAGGACGTGTGCTTCCAAATCGAAGACTTCACTAAGGGCATCGAAATGATTACCGAATTGTTCCACAAATACGACTTCGTTGACGGTGGTGTAATCTTCGGTCATGCTTTGTCTGGTAATGTTCACTTTAACATCACACCTGACTTTAGCGACCCTAAAGACACTAAAAACTTTGCTGATTTGGTAGAGGAAATGTCCGAACGCGTATCTGGTTTCGGTGGCTCTTTGAAAGCTGAACATGGTACAGGTCGTATGGTGGCACCATTTGTTGAAATGGAATGGGGTCGTAAAGCGTACGAAATCAATCGTCGTATTAAAGCTATCTTTGACCCTGAACGCATTTTAAATCCTGATGTTATCATTACGGATGACCCAGATGTGTACAAGAAAAATCTTAAAGCTCAATGCGCTATCGACGATGCTTTTACAATCTGTATGGAATGTGGTTTCTGTGAAAAGCATTGCCCAAGCCGTAATTTAACATTGACGCCACGTCAACGTATTGCATTGTTGCGCGAAACGAAACGTCTTGAAAACGAAGGTAATTTTACGTTGGCATCGGAGCTTAGAAAAGGCTACGAATACTACGGTGTGGACACTTGTGCAGCTTGCTCCATGTGTAAAGGTCTTTGTCCACTCAGCATCGATACTGCTCAAATCGCATTGTCCATGCGTCGCATCGATCCACCTGCACCAGAATTGGCTAAGAAGATTTACGATAACTTCTCCACAACCATCGAAATGTGCCGTGCTGGCGTGAGCCTCGAAGGCCTTGCTGGCTCTATCATTACGCAAAAAGCGATTTCTAAAATTACAGAAGGCTTATATGGTGCTACAGGGATTACTCCGTACATTCCTAAAACAACGCCTAAGGTTAACCGCTACAGATTGAGAAATCGCATTAAACCAACTAACTTTGAAAAGGTTGTATACTTCAGTACCTGTGCGAACCGCGCTTTCAAACCGAATCAAGGTTACGACGATGAGCGCAGCTTGCAACAAGTAGTGGAAAGCCTCTGTAACAAGGCTCATATCGATATTATCTACCCACAACATATCGAAAACCTCTGCTGCGGTTTGAGTTTTGAAAACTACGACGACGTTCATGAACGGGCTGTTAAGGACTTACACGATGCGTTGATTAAAGCATCTCAAAATGGTAAATACCCAATCGTGATCGACCATAGTGCATGTTTCAATCATGCTTTCAAACACATGCCGGACTTAGAAATCAACGATATTTCTGAATTCTTATGCAAATATGTTGTGCCTCATCTGGACATTGAAAAATGCGATGAGCGCGTAATTGTGCATAAACAATGTAAAATCAAATCGTTGAACAAATCTCAATACATCGAAGACTTGGCTCGCCTCTGTACAGATTATGTATTCAACATTAAATCCTTCGCATGCGACGGCTTTGCTGGCCAAAAAGGGTTCTTTACTCCAGAACTCAACAAATCAGCTACGAAAGACCTCGCTAGTGAAATCGCTGAATACGGTGTAACATTAGGCGTGAGCTCCAGTTCTACCTGTGAAATTGGTCTTGGTGAAAGCGGTGGCATCCCATTCGTTGGCGTTGCATTCCTACTAGATCGTTGCTCTAAGGCTAAGAACTAGGTCGTGTATACCTGTTGCTATTTACGTTAAAGTAATTAGTAGTTTACGTAAAAGCAACTAGTAGTTTACGTAAAAGTAACGGGTAGTTTATGTTGTAGTTACTAGCAGTTTTTTAGGAGTTTTATGAGATTTACCGTTAATTCTTTATTTTTCTAAGAAATGTGGTATACTAAACATAGGTAGTAGAGTGTATGAAATTACCTGCAATATAACCAAAAAAAAGGACGAGTGGCAGCTCGTCCTTTTTCTTGCTTACTTTTTGTTTTTATTGTTAAGCCAGTAGCTGTAGGTAGTTACAACTAAGGCAACAATAATAGGGGCAAGCAAGGTGCCCCAGAGTGCATAAAACAGCTCCTGCAATATACCACCTCCTTTCGGGAGGTATTTTATATTATATCATCATGATATGGAGTCTTGTATATGATTAAATATCGAGTCTTACATATGATTTAAATATCGAGTCTTACATATGATTTAAATATCGAGTTTTGCATATGATTTAAATATGGAGACTTGCATAGGATTTAAGAATGGAGAATTCTGAATGAAGAAAATTATACTTTTCTTTCTTTTAATAACAGCCCTTACGGGATGTGGATTGAATCAAAATACGAATAGTAACAATGGGAATGGCAATAAGACAGAATCTAATGCAACTAGTTGCGCTACTGCAACTGGCTCCTCTACATCTGGTGCGGAAAATAGTAAAGCTGTTAAGCAAGATGAACACCTAAAGGCAGCAAAGCAAGCCTTATCCGCTGGTGAGTATACGAAAGCCATAGACGAAGCTACAGCGTCCATTAAGGATAACGCTAATAATGCGGAATCCTATTCTGTACGCGGCTTTGCAACAGCATTAAACGGTGATACGACTAAAGGCTTGTCAGATACTAAAAAGGCTTATGATTTAGATCCTAACAATGTGGCTAATTACTATAACATGGCCATGGTCTATAAGTTGCAAGGTCAGTTAAACGATTCTAAACAATGGTTTGAAAAGGTATTGGAAAAGGACCCTAGTAACACCTGGTCTGTGTATGGTATTGCTACCATTTATGCAGATCAAGGAGACGACACTAAGGCCCTTGATTGGCTTGAAAAGGCGATTAAAATTGATCCATCTGTAAAATCCGTTGCAGCAGGACAAGACCATTTTGAACGCTTTCATAATAATATGCGATTTAAAACATTGGTTGGGTTATAGTTTTTAAATCTATTGAGCAATTAATAATACTATTAGAGTAGAAATGATGTTTCCTGATTCTATTAGTTACTTGACAAAATTGATACATGACCTTTATATATTAATCCTATTCATAAAAATCATATTAGTATATAATTAATATGTATAAATTAGGTTGTGTATTGATGAAAGGAGAGGATTCATCATGAAACCATTTGGTAAAAGGGTAGCAATGGCTGTGTTGTGTGCGGCGACATTGACATCCCCATTTTTTTGAGCGGTTGTAGTATGTCAGAGTTATGGCAGGGTACTGAACAGAGCCGTAAGGAAATTGCGCAACGGTCTGAGCAGAATCAGGTGCAGTTATTTAATCAATATGTGAAAGCTGTAAGCCGATACAATCGCATGGCTGTAATGTTTGATTATGCGAATATGCCAACTCTTAATGAGTTAAAAGCGGGGCAGCATTTAACTGTATTTAATGCACCGAACTTTAAGCAGCTACAAAAAGAATTAGAAGAGGCCAAGCAAGCCGGGATTCCTTATGATGAAATGAAGGAGCCTTTAGATAAGCTGCTTTCAAAATTGAATGAAATTACACCGGTAGCGGAAGAGCT
The DNA here is from genome assembly GCF_938010505.1 of uncultured Veillonella sp. GTDB lineage: Bacteria > Bacillota > Negativicutes > Veillonellales > Veillonellaceae > Veillonella. Next base: position 5,855 of record NZ_CALLVP010000136.1, read on the forward strand.
CGATGCATACTATAAATCTAAAGGGTATACCACAGACAACTATGCTAAGGAGCAACAATTAGGTCCTAAATATGTTCAATTGTATGAACAATTTGTTCCTATTTATGCTGACTTTGATAATGTTATGCATAAAATCAATACGGACCGCTTGCAACAACGATTGCAACAATTGCGTGATGCAGGCAAGAAAAATGCAGCTGCAGCACAAGAGGTTCATTTGCGACTTACTGCGGTCCTAGAAAAGATCGATAGTGAAAAACAACTAGACGTAAATGCTATCAATCAAGAGTTGCAAGCTATTGGTGATGTATCAAATGGCATTACTAGTCCTAAGTATGATTCTGTTAAGACCTCTGTAAACTCTACAATTGGTGCAATCCGTACCTATATGGGCTCAAAACAAGATAACGACTATAATCGTATGATTGAGGCCTATAACCATTACATTTCTAATCTGAATACGACCAATATGAATGAGTTAGATTAACATGAGTTAGATTAATACGTCTATATAAAAGAAAGCTGTATCAAATGAGAGTATCATTTGATACAGCTTTTTAATTGATATATAGGATATACCTTACTTTTTTAGGCTAATGCGCGTTGTAATTTGGCTCGATAACGAGAATAATACTAGGGCTATCCAGATACAACCGAAGGCGATCATTTGCGGTGTATCGAAGCTTTCACCAAAGTAGAAAATAGCTAGTAATAATGCGATGGTTGGGGATACATATTGCAAGAAGCCTAGTAGGTTGAGTGGCAATAGTTGTGCTCCGTAGGAGAATAGAACCAATGGTACAGATGTGGTTAGACCGCAGCCGATGAGGAGTAAGGTAGTGTACCAGTCTGTGCCAAAATAGGACCAAGAAGCAGTATCGAACATGGTTGTATATAGCAAGGCTAACGGTGTTAAGAGCCAAGCTTCAAAGGCGATGCTAGTGAAGGGATGAATGAGGAGTTTCTTTTTCACAGCACCATAGAGGCCAAAGGATATGGCGAGGACCATGGAGACTAATGGCAAAGCCCCCAATTGATAGGTAAGTAAGGCGATGCCAATGGTGGCTATGATTACGCTCAGCTTTTTAGGTGGCGTTAGGACTTCTTTAAATAGAATGACACCTAGCACTACGTTCAAGAGTGGATTGATATAATAGCCGAGGCTCGTATCCATAACGTGGTTATTGGCGATGGCCCAAATGTAGGTGAACCAGTTAGTACTGATGATGAGTGATGCTAATAGGAGTAGTATAATCTGTGATCGATGTTCTTTTAGGAATTGGAAATCCTTTTTGAATTGATTGAAATATATACCGAATACGACAATAGCCATGCATACGCCGGACCAAATGATTCGTTGCGCTAGTACGTTGTAGGGCGAAACATGGTGCAGTAATGCCCAGTATAATGGGAGCAAACCCCATAATATATAACAACTAAGGGCTGTAATCAGTCCTTTTTTATTTGTATGTTCCATAATACCTCCTCAAGATAATACTTATTATATCACTAATAATTAAATTATGAGTTTTAGTTATTGCGTATGATTTTCGGTTATAACTTTAATTTTGGTACTTATGATTAAATGTTATATTCATTGACTTTATGCATATTGTTACACTATATTGGACTTAGAACAACGAATATAGAGAATAGGTGTC
>NZ_CALLVP010000137.1 GCF_938010505.1 uncultured Veillonella sp.
GAGATCTCCAATATGAGTCTTTTTATTTGTCGCAATATATTTTACAATTCATCATGTAAAAAATAAGATACTTTCATCAAATTTTTAAACTATAGACTATACATTGTCAAAATTCGATGATTATTTGGAATATCTATGATACTATATATGTATAAAGGAGGTCATCGTATGGACATTTATGTAATTATGCAAGTTCTTATTTTATTTGGTGCCATCTTCCTCGGCGTTCGCCTAGGTGGTATGGGTATCGGTTACGCTGGCGGCCTTGGGGTTGTGTTGTTAAGCCTTGGTATGGGGATGTTCCCGGGACAAATTCCGTGGGATGTAATTTTGATTATCATGTCTGCTATCGCAGCCATCTGTGCCTTACAGTTAGCCGGTGGTCTTGATTACTTGGTGCGCATTGCTGAAAACATTTTGCGTAAAAATCCTAAGCACATCAACTACTTAGCACCAACTGTTACGTATTTCTTAACTATTTTAGCAGGTACTGGTCATACAGCATTCTCTATGATTCCAGTAATCGTAGAGGTGGCGAAAAGTGAAAACATTAAGCCATCTGTACCATTATCAATTGCCGTTGTAGCGAGCCAAATTGGTATCACAGCGAGTCCTGTATCGGCAGCAGTAGTTGCTATGAGTGGATTCCTTGAGCCATATGGTGTTAACTATCCTACATTGCTCGCGATTTGTATTTCCACAACATTCGTAGGGGTTATGATTACGGCATTTATCATGTCTACCTTTGCGAATAATGATTTATCTTCTGATCCAGTATATCAAGAACGTTTGGCAGCAGGTCACGTGGCTCCACCTCGTGAAAAAAGCTCTGATTTCCATTTAAAACCAGGTGCGAAAACTTCTGTATTGATCTTCTTGATTGGTATCATTTGTATCGTATTCTACGCAACTGCAATTTCCAAAAATATTGGACTTATAAAACCAGTTATCTTTGGTCGAAACGATGCTATCATCGGCCTCATGATGATTATTGCAGCTACTATCACATTCTTCTGTAAGCTTGATACGGCTCAACTTGTTAATACAAGCACATTTAAATCCGGTTTATCCGCTTGTGTCTGTGTACTAGGTGTAGCATGGTTGGGCGATACTTTTGTAAAAGGTCATATTCCTGAAATTAAAGCACTCGCTTCTAGCATGGTAACAGCATATCCGTTCCTATTGGCGGTAGCCTTCTTCTTTGCAAGTACATTGTTGTATAGCCAAGCGGCAACTACACAAGCTTTGGTACCAGCTGTAATTCTAGCTCTCGGTATTACACCTGAGAACACAGAATCTGTTTATATTATTATCGCATCCTTCGCAGCTGTATCTGCACTCTTTGTATTGCCTACATATCCAACACTTTTGGGGGCTGTACAAATGGACGATACGGGCTCCACGCGAATCGGTAAGCTTGTATTTAACCATCCGTTCTTCATTCCTGGTGTACTTGCTATCGCCATTTCTGTAGCACTCGGTTTCGTAGTGGCTCCGTTGATGCTGTAATTGGTGAAAGCTAAATAAGGTTAATACAAAATATATTTTAAAACTAAAAAGGACGTAACTATCAGTTGCGTCCTTTTTGTTGTTTAAACATTAGTTGTCTATTTTCTACTTCTTGTTTTTGCACCTCTTACAAATCCCTGCAATCTCAAGGTGATGTTCCGTTACAGTGAATCCTGCATCGCTAAGTTCTTGTGGCATTTCTACGACAGGACAGGTGTGTAGAGGTATCATAGCGCCACAGCTCGTACATACTGCATAATGGCGATGTGTATGAGGGGTAATCTCATAGTATGCCATGTCACTCCCCATGAGTGTGGTACGCGTAACGATACCTTTTGTTTCTAATAACTCAAGGGTACGGTAGATGGTGGACATCCAAGTAGTACCGCTATCACCTAATCGCTCTGCAATTTCAATGGCTGTAATAGGCTTATCTGTTGTTGTTAATACGGACCAAATGGCTTCGCGCTGTTTGGTCTTTTTTATGCCTTCCGGCCAAGTTGTTGTATTCATATCTTTCTTTTGATTCTGTTTTAATACTAAAACTGATATACACCTGTATAGTTAAATGACTTATATGGCTAATAAAATATCAAATATGTTATCGGATTTAGTTAGCTATATTTTAAATTAAACTAGTTATATTATTTAACTCTAATTAGCTATATTACTCTAACTAGCTATGTTGTGTATGTCTAAACACATTAATAATGGTTTTAGCCTATTTGCTAAATTGTACGCGTCGTATGATAGCACGAATATTCTTAATGACTAATACTACTAGTAGGATTCCTACCGATGTTAACGACACGAAACCACCCGGTGCTACATTAAGGAAGTAGGATCCGAAAAGTCCAATGATCATGGCTAGTAAACTAAATCCAATGGAACAGAGTAGTGTTGTTCTAAATCCTTTTTCTAATTGTAATGCCGATGCTACTGGGAGTGCAATCATGGCACTTAATACGAGAACACCGACTATTTTAATGGATATAGATACGGCGGCAGCCATTAAGATGGCAAAGATATAATTAATAAAATCTACCTTAACTCCCACTACACGAGCGGCCTCTTCATCGTAGGCGATGTAGAGTAAGGAGTTATATAGGAAATACAAGGTGAGTACAGATAAAATTGTAAGTACTGCAATACTAATCATATCGGCTGCATTTACCGTAAGGATGCTACCAAAGAAAAATACATTGGCGTTAGCTTTCAGTTTGCCTGAACTAATGAGAGTAATAGCAGTACCGATACTAAGGGATAAGATAATTGTTAGAATTAAATCGAGGTGGTGGGAGAAGTATTTTCGCAAGAACTCGATGAGGGCACCGCAGATGGCTGTAAAGATAAAAGCCCCTAAAATTGGATTGGTGCTAGTCAATAAGCCTAGCGTAATACCTGCCAGCGATGCATGGCTCATGGTGTCACCAATCATACTAGAACGGCGTAGCACCATAAAGATACCAATGCATGGACATAAAAGGGAAATGCAGATGGCTACGAAGAAGGCATTTTGCATGAAATCATAACTAAACATGGCGCACCTCCTCAACTATGGTATCATCGGCCTGAGCCTGAGCCTGAGCCTGAGCCTGAGTGGTCACATCTGTGAAACAGGAGCAGTTTTCGTGATCTATCGGATTGTGACCTGTACTGTGCATGATTTCACTCGCATATTGCTCGGGAGAACAAAGGTGACCTTGGCCATTTGCGATGTGGTAGATATTTGTAGAGTTCGCTAAGGCCATTTCGATATTGTGCTCTACAGAAATAATTGTAATATGGTGCTCTTGGTTTAAATTGCGAAGGAGAGTGTAAATCCCTTCTTGGCTTTTTCTATCGATACCTGTTGAAGGCTCATCGAGGATGATGAGGTCAGGTCTACCGATGAGGGCACGAGCGATGGATACGCGTTGTGCTTGCCCACCTGAAAGTTTGCTGATGAGGCGGTCTTTAAACTCTGTCATATGAGTGAGCTCTAACACCCGATTGACTTCGTTCTTATCTTTAATTTTTAAGAGTTTGCGGTAGGAATCGAGGATTTCTTTTACCGTAATGGGAAAACCTGCATGGGAGAAATCATTTTTCTGAGATACGTATCGAATATTGTTTGTATCTCGTTTGATAGAGCCTTTCACAGGGGTAAGAAATCCTAAAATGAGGCGGAGTAAGGTACTTTTACCAGACCCATTGTCTCCTACGATGGATATATAATCGCCGCTATGAATATGTAGATTAAGGTCGTTCAACACATAAGGAGGTTGACCTTGATAGGAAAAATAAAGATGTTCTATAGATAACATATGAAAACCACATTTCTGATTGACAAAATTCTGAGTAAGTTTATACTATAACTATATTACAAATGCAACTGAGTCGCAACTGCAACTGAAGAATGCAACTTATTCTATACAGGCATAGCGGGCAGGATTTAACAAAGGAGGACTACGATGATCAAGAAACTGGTTTTGTTAGCTGTAGGTATTATGATGGCTGTTTTATTTGCAGGCTGTGGTAATGATACACCGAAGGCACAGAAGGAACAAGCAAGTAAAAAGATCCAAGTGGTAACAAGTTTTAATGCGATGGCTGAATTTACAAAAGCTATTGGTGGTGACAAGGTAGAGGTTTCTACTATTATTCCGGATGGCGTAGAGCCACATGATTTCGAGTTGAAGCCTGAAAACATGAAACAATTGGCAACAGCTCAATTATTTGTGTATAACGGTTTTGGTATGGAGCCTTGGGCAAAACAAGCTATCGAAGCCGCTAAAAATGATAAGCTCGTAACTGTTGTAGCTACTGAAGGCGTAGAAGCGATTAAAAATACTGACCCAGAAGAAATTAAAGAACATGGTGCAGAAGATCCTCACGCATGGTTATCTTTGAAAGACGCTAAAATTGAAGTGAAAAATATCAAGGATGCTCTTGTAAAAGCTGACCCAGCGAACAAGGATTACTACGAAAAGAATTACACTGAATACGTTGCTAAACTAGATGCAATGATTAAAAAATATGAAGAGCAATTCGCTAAAGCTCCTCATAAAAACTTCGTTACAGGCCATGCAGCATTTGCGTACTTAAGCCGTGACTTTGGATTAGAACAAAATAGTGTGGAAGATGTATTTGCTGAAGGCGAACCAAATGCAGCGCAATTGGCTAAACTCATCGAATACGCTAAAGAAAACCATATCACTACTATCTTTGCAGAAGAAATGGCTAGCCCAGAAGTATCCAAAACTTTGGCACAAGAAGTAGGGGCTAAGGTAGAAACTATTTACACTATCGAAAGCAACGAAGACAATAAAACATACTTAGAACGTATGGATGAAAACCTTACAAAAATTGCAGCATCTTTGCAATAAGATGACCAAAAAAGCAGCCCCTAGTGGGCTGCTTTTTTACGTTATAATAGGCTGGAATAATATCTTAAAAGTTAAATTATATAGTATAATATATATTATCAGATCAAATAAAAAAGGGGCCTAATATGGTTAGCACTAATAAATTAGGGATTACTGAGGAAAGGTCTTGATTATAGTTATTTTCTAGAGGATTAATTATTTAAAAGTGAGGAATTATAAGGGTAGGTTGCTATGAACGAGTTCTTTGGCCCATATATAGAAAAATGGATGCCTTTAATTACAGTTAAACGAATGTTAGTGGTTGCAATTGTATCGACCATTGTCACAGAGTTGGGAATACGTCTTTTAATGTTACTACTTCCTAATAGTTATTTTTATGACAGTATTATGTGGCAGATGTTAGGGCCCATTGATGTTTCGCTTGAGGATATTATTATCTTCTTAGCGGGGTCTGCTGTATCCATATTAGTTTTTTCTAGTATTCTTTACTTGATATTTAAGGTTTTTAAAGGACAAGGTACTTTTAAACAACTTGTATCGGACATATTGTTGAATCAAGCTTTAAATAGTTGGATTCACATGCTATTTTTGATGATTTTAGTTCCTGTGTATTCTGTATTAGACAGTCCACCCAATTCTGGTTCAAATGGCTTAAGCGCTTTGGAATGGATTAATGTTGTTGTTATGGCCCTCTTGATGGCTAAACAATTTAAGTTGAGTCCTGTCATTACGGGGATTGCCTTTTTCTTAGTTGGAAGTATCTTTGGTGTACTACAAATAGTATTATCTGGCGTATTATAATCGTATAGTATATTGTATATATTGATAGATTCCTTTGGGTGTCTATCAATATTTTTATTACATTTAATTAATAAAAAATATTTGATTAGAATAAATATATTTGCTCTAATAGTATTCGTGTTAAAATAGAAAAAATGTCATTCGTATGTAGGAGGGGCTATGGAAACAACATGGTATTCTGATTTTAAGGCATTAATCTTGTCTCCCTTTAAGCAAGGTATTCCACAGATTGTAGCGTATGGATCTTGCATGAAAGGGTTTTATGCAACGGCTGCAGTTAGTTTTGTTCTTACACTTCTAACAACTTTTATACCAGCTCTTGTTATATCCATTATGCAGTTACATCATACAGATTTTGGTCGTATTATTGTAATGAATGCAAATGGTAGTGCCGCTTATACACTTGCGTTTAATTTACTCGGTACCTTTATTGGTCTTTATATTAATGCTTATTTAGTATCTTGGATAGCAAATAAATTCGATGCTCATACTACCCCAAAAGAAGTACTAAAGGTTAATTGGTATTCCTACGCATATGGACAACTACTAATGCTTGTTTTGACTCTTTTTACAATACCTTTTTTCATCCTTTTCGTTGTTTACGGTTTTGTTAGACAAGATGGGCCATTCTATTTATACCTAGCTATGGGGATTCTTATAGTTAATATGATTGGTATTTCTGTTTGGACTTGGTGGGTAAGTCTTAATTTATTAAGCCAACAAATTAACAAACCTAAACTTTCAACATTTGGTATTACTCTATTAGCAGGTTTAATTCCATTCATTATCATTGGTAGTATTTCTGCACTTATCTTTTTCATAGTCATAAGCAATATACATTCTGGTGGGCTGTTTTAAGTAGTCATATTTACATCTAATGTATTGTAGAAAAATAGTGTAGAAGGTTTATGTTTGTTTCATCTAGATAATTATATAGTTGTGAAAAAATCATGAAAGCAAGGTATGAATATACCTTGCTTTTGTGCTATAATGATGAGCGGAAAATGAAAGGGAACTATTTTTTATAGTTCCTTATTGTGTGTTGTATGTTAGATTATTCAAACTTGAATGCGGTGTATGTATATTGTGTAAAAGGTGGTGAGGCCTATGGTGGTAGGTTTAGTACAGTTTATCTATCGTTTATTAAACCCTATTGAAGAAAAAAATCCACGGATGTATCACTTTGATATCGCTTATGGGCAACTCATAGGAATGCTGCTATTAACACTTATATGTTATCAATTTACTATCGTTGGTGAAGGTGTATATCTAGATGCTATACGTGCATTTATACGTAATTCCTCGTTATTAGTGAAGTGGGAATTACTATCTCTTCCAATTGGTCACCATGAGATACAGATCTTTTTTGAAGAGGTGGGGAAGCCTCGAGAATTTTGGAATTTAAGCCGCTTCGCATGGGTAATCGGAAAAGTAATTCTCATGGCCGGTATCATCATAGTCTATGCGGTAGCACAAGAGCGTAAATTCTATATACGAACTGTTACAACCGGTATTTTGCATATAATGGCACTTGCTCAACTTGTGATGGCTTTGGTTACCCTCACGGTAGGGATTATGCTAATTCTTACTATGGTACCACTAATATTGCAAGCTATCATTGGTTTTTGTATGATTGTGCTATGTATTTTGAGTACGGTATTACTTTTACAAACTATGGGGCGTATTACAGGGGCTTGCATTAACGGAACTCCTTATGAAGGTTTGATTCTAATGTTAATAGCGTTTTTAGTATCACTTGTATGTGAATGGATTTATATGTTGACTCGATAAAACACATATGATATATCTAGGATGAGC
>NZ_CALLVP010000138.1 GCF_938010505.1 uncultured Veillonella sp.
ATATCTCACGAAAATACCCCCTTTACTGGTTGTCCAGTAAAGGGGGTACATATCATTATGCCTAGAGGGCTTTTTATCGTTATAGGTAAGATCGAGATTGACTTAGGAGGATTTAATATCAGTTTTATATAGCTAATCTTTGTCCTCTATGGTATGCTATCGTTATATTTATTAGGTTTTCTGTAGAAAGGAGCTCGTATGAATCGACTTAGTTTCTCGCGAACTCAAATATTAATTCTCCTTAGCGTATGGCTCACATTCTTGTTGAGCTTTGTTATGCGCTTGTCTTGGGCATCTGTTATGCCTATCCTCAATGAGGCGTTGCATTTTACAGCCAAGATGGGGGCTCAACATATTTCGGCCTTTTACTTTGGTTATGCGTTAACGGTACTGCCAGGTGGTATTTTAGCCGATAAAATCGGTTACAGACGTACCATCTTGTTTAGTTTGATTGGTATGGCCACTGTAACAGCTTTGATGAGTACCATTACAGACTATAACATGGCTTGGGGCTTGCGTTTCTTGTTAGGCGTTATGTCTGGTCCTGTACAAGCTTCTTGCTTGAGTGCTATCGGCGATCACTTCGGTCCGAACCAACGTGGTGCGGCTGTAGGTATCTTCATGAGTTGTACCTCCTTTGGTATTACTACGGTAAACCTTTATGCACCGTATGTGGCAACACATTACGGCTGGCAAACGGCATTCCTTGCTACAGCTATCTTGCCATTGGTAGTCCTCGTGTTATGTTACTTCACGGTGCGTAAGCCGAGTGCAGAAATTCTTGCACAACGAGAATCGGAGGCTTCTGAAGCGGCTGCTAAGCTTGGCGTAGGGCAAACGTCTTTAGTAGAAAACTTGAAACACATCGTTTCTAACCGTAACATCCGTTGCTTGGCAATTGCAGGCTTCTTTGCAACAGGTACGACTTGGGGTGTAACACAATGGGCGAACTTGTACATGGTTAAACAATTAGGTGTAACTGCTATCTATGCAGGCCAAGTCATGAGCGTGTTCGGTACGGCTGCGCTAATTGCGAAACCAACAATCGGTATTTTATCTGATATTTTGCCAATTAAGAAGAACCATTTAGCGGCGCTCGTTATGTTCTTATTTGGGCCAGCTTTAATCTTGTTTGCAAGCACAGCCAATCCAAATATGCTCTTTGTAACAGGTCCAATCCTCGGTATTGGTGCCTTCATGCATAGTGCTTTGACCAATGCCCTCGTAGTTCAGTCTGCAGCACCTCATTTGCGCGGTACAACAGCGGGCTTTGTAAATTTGTTTAATCAAATTGGAGCTCTCTTGGCGCCACTTCTCTTGGGGAATCTCCTCGTTATGACGGGCAGCTACCAAATGTCCTTGATGTCTATTGCAATAGCTCCTATTATCGGTGCATGTGCATTGTTCTTCATTCGTCTTAAATAATATAAAAGGATCCGTAAATGAACTGCCCTTCTAAAAATTGTGTCTAATTGGAGGGCAGTTCAAAACGGGTCCTTTTTTGTAATTAATATGTATATTGTGTATGGTGTTCTTTTATTATATGATTGAGTCATAGTACAGGAGGGATGTAAATGGAAATCATCTGTTTTGGCGATAGCATTACGCGTGGCTATGATGTGCCCTATGGACGGGGTTGGGTCGAAATCTGTGATGCATCCATAGAGGGTGTTAATTTTACAAACTACGGTGAAGATGGCTGCTCCGTACAGGGGATGATTTATAATATTGAAAATTGGGCGGTTACTGCTGTATCCGATGCAACACGTCATATTTTCTTGATGTGTGGCACTAACGATATTTTACAAGGTCGAGATAGTAGCTATGTGTATAAGACTTTGGTGAAAGCTATCGAGCTGGCTAGTACAAAAGGGATGGTAATCATCGGTTTAGAAACTCAAATTGATAGCGATATGGATGGATTAAATCTGGTTGTACGAGAGGTTAATGAACAGCTAAAAGCCTACGCAGCGGAGCGTAATATTAAGGTCATAGATTTCTATACCACCTTGTTTGAAGCGGATCAAATTGGACAAATTGTCTTTGCTGGAGAGGTACACCCCAATGAGCATGGGTATCGATTAATGGCGTATAAGGCATTAGAGGTCTTTACGCGATTATAACGGCACTATAATACGACTGTAACGGGACTATAATGCAACATGCAACTGTAATATAAAGAACATAAAAACTCCCCTAATGAGTTGTCTCATTGGGGGAGTTAGTGATTTATAGTTTTTTTTGCTGGTGAAAGCTGGGATCTTTCACCAAATAAAATTAAATTCGTAACGAATTATTTTTTAGATTTAGTAGATACTTTATTGTTGGACACTTTAGCAGATTGCGCGATTGCGTATGCAGTGCCTTTTACTAAATCATAAGCTTCAGCAGTATTGCCAGATACTGTTACAGCTGCTACAGTGTCTTCAGTTATTGCGAATAATGCAGTTGCATAAGGGTGTTGAGCACCATTTGGTACAGTTACAGCACCGGATTTAACAACGATGTAACGACCGTTATTGTTGAAAATATCGTAATGAGCCGCTTGTTTTACACCATCATAGCTTTCATTGTAAGCGAACAATGCAGCTACTTCACCACTTGCTACTTGACCAGTTTGTTGCATGGAACGCAATTTAGCAGCTGCTACAGCTGTTGGTTGAGTCATGTTTACAGTGATGCGCAAAGAGTTGTTGTTTACAAATGCTTCAGTGATTACGTTTGTAGAGAATACATTCGCAACACCGTTGCCAGCACGGTTGTAAGAGCTAGCAGTTTTCACTTGGTAGCCGTTAGTGTATGCAGGCAAGTCATATGTGTAAGTTTTGCCGTTTAACAACAAGTCGAAAGCGTTCAATTGGTTAGCTTTGTAGCGAGAAACATAGGAGCTGCCGTTGCCATTAGCTGTTACGGAGTTTACAGTTTCTTGGTATACAGGTTGGGCTTCAGTAGGAATAGGATCCATGATTTGAAGACCTACAGCTGTTGTTTGTGGCGCTACAAAGATTGGATCGCCCAATTCTTTAGATACAGGCATTTGTTGAGTCATATCGCCTGCTGTGTAAGGCACTGCCGGCAATGGTTTGTAACCAGGGCGCGGTGCACTTGTTGCATAACTAGTTTGGTAAGCTGGTGTAGCAGCTTGTGGTGCAGGATAAGAATATTGCTCTGCAGAAGCGCGTTCATAAGCGCGTGCATTAGCATCAATAGTTGCAGCAAAAGCAGAGAAAGACATCGTTGTCGCTGCAAACACTGCAAAAGCAGTTGCTAAATGTTTTTTGTTCATAATAATTTACTCCTAAATACATGATTTTACAAATAACACAGATACTAACTTGTATTATATAGGAATTCATGCTAATTGTAAATAAAATATAAAATATTATCTTAATTATAAATAAATATAATCAGATGAGTCAAATATTGTACAATTAGCCATAGAATGTCATATTACTATATAATAATAATCAGTATAGTAATTTATTATATCGAAAAATTTCGTTTAATGCTATATCTAATTCGTATAGTGCTACAATTAATTTGTGTAGTGCTATTCTAATGCGTTAACTGATATGAGCAATATAAATTTGTGGATTATATCAATTGAGATGGTGAAAGTTTCACTAGGGAGGTCTCATGAGTATTAGCGTCTATTATGGACGAGCTGGATCAGGTAAGACGCGCGCCGTATATGAGCGCATACGTCAGGTCATGACAGATTGTCCAGGGGAACCAATAATCTTGCTTGTTCCTGAACCTGCCACCTATCGGGTGGAACGGGAGCTAGCTGAATTTATGCCTGAAAAAGGCTTTACTACGGTTCGCGTCGTAGGCTTTGGTCGTTTGGGTTATCAGGTATATCAATCGATAGGCTCAAAAGGGGTCGGTCAATCAAGTTTATCAAGCTTTGGCCGGTCTATGTTGTTGCGCCTTGTAATGAAACGAAAGCAAAAGGAACTAGGGCTATTAGAACAGGCTACAAAACGACCTGAGTTTTCCTCTGTATTGCAACAACTCTTTTCTGAGTTTCGCACCTTCCGTGTAGGCCCTGTGGATCTAGAACGAGGGGCAGAATCTGTTAAAAATAAAGTATTACAAAAGAAATTGCGCGAGTTAGCTATTTGTATGTCTGCCTATGAAGAGGAACTCAGTCGCCATGGGGAGCGCGACATCGATCCTATCATGGAAATCGTAGAGGCTTTGCCACAATCTCCTCTCATGGAGAATAGCCACGTCTTTATCGATGGTTTCCATTGGTTTACACCGACTCACTATGAGTTGATTTATACCTTGTTTGACTTGGCGAAGGAGGCCGTTATTACTATCGATTTACCGATGGATCCAAAGACGTTAAATCTAGCTCGTCGAGGGGAGCATCTCTTCAGCCGCCCTTTAGAGATTTACGACACCTTAGTCGCTCGTTATGGCTCTAGTATCAACTGGGTTGGCTTTGAGGGAAAACGAGGCCCTCAAATCGTTCAAGCTCTAGAGTCTAATTACTTTGCTAGTCCTAGTAAGAAAAACTCTACAGATGAAACGATTCCGCTTATTCGCGGCTATAACCGGGAACGCGAAGCAGATGCTGTGGCTCGTCACATTTTAGCCTATGTAGAATCATCTGAAGAGGCTCGTTACCGAGATGTATGTATCATGCTCCGCGAGTCTGAAACCTATGGTGACACTTTAGAAAAAGTCTTTACTCGCTACGGTATTCCGCACTTTATCGACCGTCAACGTCCTATGAAAAACCATCCATTAGGCGAGCTATTGACGGCCCTATTTGATATCGTGCGTCATAACTATAGTCGAGATAGCATGTTCCTCTTGCTCAAGACGGACTTGATGCCGCTTACTCGTGAGGCTGTAGATGAGTTAGAGAACTACGTTCTTGAGTTTGGTATCGACCATTATAAATGGGAACGTGAAAGCTGGCCGTACCTACGAGGCTTTTATGAGGGGCAAGATGAAGAAAGCCACGTAGATGCACCACGCAGAGCACGTGTTAACAAAGCAAGACAAACCATTATGGATGTTTTATCTCCGTGGTTTGATTTTGCAGCTCATAGTGATGGACATACGGGCGCAGAATGGGGAACCCAATTATATGGCTTGTTAGAAATATTGCAAGTGCCAGAGCGCCTCTATGAATGGGCGAAGGACGCAGAAACTGTAGGTGATCAAGAATCCAAAGCTAGTCATGAACAGATGTATAATGCGGTCCTTTCCTTTATAGACGAAATTTCTATGGTCATGAAGGATGAAATATTGATCTTGGATGAGATGATGCTCCTTCTTGAAGAAGGCCTTAGCGATGTAAATTACTCTATGATTCCGCCGTCTTTAGACCATGTGGTGATTACCACTATCGAACGTGGTTACAGCCAGTGGTGGCCTAAGGTGTTCGTAATGGGCCTCAACCAAGGTGTGTTCCCTCAAAGTATGGGCGATGAAGGGCTCATCAAGGATAAGGAGCGTCAAGAATTGGCCGATGTAGGCATTACCTTAGCAGAAGGTGCTTTGCCGAAGGCTTTCAACGAGAATTTCCTATTATACCTCGCCATGACGCGGGCATCCGATTCGTTGACCTTGTCCTATGCGGGCTCTGGTGAGGATGGAACCGGTCTTGAGCCGTCCCTCATTGTGAAACGATTAGAATCCCTTGGGTACGTAGATCAGGCGGTAGAAATTCCTCTCTCCATTGCACCTGATACAGAGACGGATTACGTGTGGCGCCCACTCCAAAGTCTGTCATTGTTGTCGGAGCGTTGGGGTGCGCTCTTTAGTGGTTATGAGGTCAATCCTCTTTGGTGGGGCCTCTATAACTGGGCTCGTGAAAGCGAAACCTATCGTCCTCGTTTAGCGGAGGTGTCACGTGGCATTCGAGATAATAACGATGTGCCTGTCATAACGCAGGATTTAGTGAATGGTCTATTTTTGTCTAAAGGCTATATGTCTGGTTCTGTGACGCGACTTGAACGATACCAACAATGTCCGTTTAAGTTCTATGCTCAATATGGTTTGAAACTAGAACCGCGTCGTGTACGCTCCTTTGGTGCTCCTGAAATTGGTACATTCCTACATGCTAATTTAGAGCGCTTAGGAAATTATCTATTAGAAAACAACAAACAATGGCGTGACCTTGACGAAGAGGAACAAGAAAAACTATGTCGCACTGTGGCAGACGAAATCTTACAAGAAAATCAGCTGGGTGAAGAAACGAGCGATGCCTATCAAAAGGCCATCGAACAGCGTGTACAGAGAACATTGCATGTGACGGTAGACCGCCTCGTAGAATGGTCTAAGCGTAGTGATTTTGATACGAAGTATTTAGAGCAAGACTTTGGTCGTCAAGGTGGATGGGATCCTATTCGAGTCCCTCTTGGTGAAGACCGCTACTTGCGCCTCATCGGTCAAATTGACCGCATCGACGAATATACACGGGATGGTCAAACCTATGGCATGGTTATCGACTACAAATCGGGTGGCGCTCATGTGACGGCTCAAGATGTGTACTACGGCCTCAAATTGCAGCTCATGACGTATCTATTAGCCTTAGAATCCGCTTACGGTAAAATGCATGGCACCTCTATGTCGCCGGCAGCTGTGGTTTATTCTTACGTGAAGAACCCTAAAATCCCTGCTGATGCGCCTATATCTTATGAAGATGCCGTTTCGTTGGCTAATGAAAGTGACGCGTGGCAAAACAGTGGGTATTTCTCCGATGATATAGAGTTATTGACGCATATTGATAATAAGTTTTTATCCTATGGTTCTAAACGAGGCCCTTATGTGCCAATTGCTACGAAGAAAGATCAAACCATTTCCAGTAGAGATTTACGTAAGGTTAAGAGTACTGGTGAGTTTGATGTAATGTGCCGTTATACAAATCACGTGATGGCTGAGACGGGTCGTCATATTGGGGAAGGGCAGTTCCCAATAAAGCCATATCAATTAAATGGCTTTAGACCTTGTACCTTCTGCGATTACAGAACGGTATGTCGCTTTGACTCTAGCCGTAATCGATATAATTATTTGTCTAGATTGTCTGAAGATGATGCCTTAGAACGGATGAAAGAGGTTTTAAACGACGGAAACAACAGTAACGACAGTAACGACAGAAATAACAGTAGCAATGGAAATAAAAGTAATGTAGCAAGTATTAGTAATAAAGGAGGTGAAGACCATGGGTGTTAAATGGACGCCAGAGCAGGAGTCTGCCATCGTAGCGCCTAAGGACTCCTCCTTAGATAATCAGACCTTACTTGTTGCGGCTGCTGCCGGTTCAGGTAAGACAGCGGTCCTCGTAGAGCGCATTATTACGCGCCTTAAGGATATGGATAATCCTTTATCCGTTCAAAAACTCATGGTTGTAACTTTCACAAAGGCTGCAGCCCAAGAGATGAGCGCTCGTATTGGCCTTGCCTTGGCTAAAGCCATGGAATCTACAGATGATGTAGTACTACAAGAGCGCCTTGAACGACAGCTCAATCTATTGCCGTCTGCTCATATTTCTACCTTGCACTCTTTTTGCCAATGGGTAATACGTTCCTATTTCTACAAGCTCGATATTAATCCAACGGCTCGTATCGGCAATGAAGCAGAAATGGCGTTGCTACAACAAGAGGTATTAGCCGATTTATTAACTAAGTCCTATGAAGAGGGCCTTTATAATATCTATGAGCTAGCGGACTTCTTCAGCGACGATAAATCCGATGCGGGCTTAACGGCAAAGATTATGTCCCTATATAACTATGCCATGTCCCTTGCTAATCCTGATGGATGGCTAAGGAAAGCCTTAGAACCTTATAAAGAGGCGATGACCATAAACCCTAGTAATACGATGTGGGGCGAATATATGTGGTCGAATCATTTAGCTGTTATCGACCGTGTTCGGGAGCGCTTAGAGCGGATGGAGCAAATTTTACTTGATCCCGTAGGTCCTCATAAGTGGCAAAATATATACGATAATCAACTGGCTGCACTAAGTATGCTTTCAGCAGCTC
The DNA here is from genome assembly GCF_938010505.1 of uncultured Veillonella sp. Taxonomy (GTDB): domain Bacteria; phylum Bacillota; class Negativicutes; order Veillonellales; family Veillonellaceae; genus Veillonella. The sequence continues at coordinate 8,004 of NZ_CALLVP010000138.1, forward strand.
AATCTTGGAATGATATGGGCGATGCTTGTAAACATATGGATACCTTTATTAAGGACCAGTTCCGTATGGGTTCAAAAGAGGCGCAAGCCTATGACCCTATGTTGGTAGCAGAGTTTAAATCTTTAGGAGGTCAAAATAAAGATGACCTCAAAGCCATGCAAACCGCTATATTCACTGTTCCGGAAGCTACCTTGCAAGAGCAGTTTAAGGCTCAATATCCAATCATAGAAGGCCTTGTAGAGCTGACGATTGCTTTTCATAAAGCTTATAGAGACATGAAGCAAGAGCAAGGTATCATGGATTTCAGCGATCTTGAACATCTATGCTTGGCTCTTCTCGTTGAACCTGGCACAGAGGATGACCCTCAGCCATCTGAAGTGGCAAAGGAACTGCAAGATACGTTCAAAGAAATCATGGTCGACGAATACCAAGATACGAATGGCGTTCAAGAGACGATTATCAACTTGATTTCTCGCGTCGATAATAGGTTTTACGTGGGGGACGTGAAGCAGGCCATTTATAGCTTCCGTATGGCCGACAGTTCTCTATTTATGGAGAAGTACAATACTTACGGTGGTACTGATGCGGTAGAACGACGTATCGACTTGGCGAAAAACTTCCGATCTGACGCAAATATTTTGGCTGCTACGAACTTTTTGTTCTATCAAATTATGACGAAAGACGCGGCGGAGCTCAATTACACAGAGGCTGAATCGCTTATTCCTGGCCGCATTGTAGAGGATGCACCAGAGGATTGGGTTGGAGGTGAAGTGGAATTACAGCTCTTAGATGTGAGTAAGGATACCCTTGGTGCTAGTGAAAGTGACGAAGATGAAGGGGATGACCCTGAAAACAACGAGCGTGAGCTAGATTTCATCATTCAAAAAATCAAGGAAATCCATGCTGCTAAGAAACAGGTGCAAAATCCAGATGGCACATTCCGTCAAATCGAGTGGCGAGACTTTGCTATTTTGCGCAGATCCTTGGCGGGTTGGGGGACGCGTGCCGTAGAAGCCATGCGTCAAGCGGGGATTCCTGCGGTTGTAAATGAGCGAGACGGTTACTTTGAAGCACAAGAGATTCAACTTTTATTGGCATTGTTATCCATCATAGATAATCCGGAACAAGACTTGCCGATGGCTGCCGTATTGCACTCTGGCCTGGTAGGCCTTGATGCCAATGAACTAGGCGCATTGCGCCTGTCTGGTGAGGGTTCTTTATGGTCTCTCATGTCAGCCTATGCAGAAGTGGCTCAAGATGAGCGCTTATTAGCTTTTATTGGTCATATGGAGCAGTGGCGCACCTTGTCGCGTCGTCACGGTGTGACCGATTTGTTGTGGGATATTTACGAATCCCAAGATTATGTAAATTATGTAGGGGCTATGCCGAATGGTCTCGTGCGCCGCGCTAATGTGCTTGCCTTATATGATAGAGCTAAGGGCTATGAAGCCTCTGGTTTCCGCGGGCTCTTTAGGTTCTTGCGCTTTGTGGAAAGCTTGCGCGATAGCAACCAAGATATGCCTCTTGCCAATGTGGTGAGCGAGGCGGATAATGTGGTGCGCCTCATGACCATCCATAAGAGTAAGGGCCTTGAATTCCCTGTAGTATTCCTATCTGGTGTACAAAAAAGATTCAATATGATGGACTTGCGTTCAGAGCTTCTTATCGATAAAAATGCAGGCCTTGGTTTGAAAGGGTATTTTCCAGATATTCGAGTGTCCTTCCCGACCATGCCTTGGTTCTATGTGAAAGACGTAAAAGAGGCGGCCCTCAAGGCGGAGGAACAACGCATTCTCTATGTTGCCTTGACACGGGCACGAGATAAGTTGTTTATGACAGGCTTTATTAAAGGCTTTAAAAAATCTAAAGGCAGTTTAAGTACCCTAGGTGAACTCATTAAAAATGCGGCTTCCGTAGAAACTCAACAGTTACCGACAGATATTATCACGCAAGCCAATAGTTATCTAGACTGGCTGATCATGGGCTTTGCTCGTCACTTAGATGGTGGCAATCCGTTGCGTGTAGCTATTGAATACGAAGGACCTACCTATTTTGATTTGTCTGATAAACAGTGCCGTATTAAGGTTGAAGTTCATGATGGTTCTCTCTATGGCGACCTCGATTATAAAGCAGATGTCGATGAGACTACAATCAATAAAGTTCGGGAGTTGAAAGCGGTTAATTCTGTAGAGTTGCCACAGGAAATCGTGAATCGCTTTAACTATAACTATCCTTACAGTGATGCTACTCGTCGGACCGCGAAAATCTCCGTTAGTGAATTGAAACGACGATTCCAAGAGCGAGAACTAGAGGCAG
>NZ_CALLVP010000139.1 GCF_938010505.1 uncultured Veillonella sp.
GGTCGAATTGCAGAAGCCTTGATTTTAGATGAAATCAGTACAGGTGCTTCTGGGGACCTTCAAAGTGTAACTAATACTGCTCGTGCCATGGTAACTCGTTGGGGGATGAGCGATGAGCTTGGTCCTATCGTATTTGGTGAACAACAAGAACAAATCTTCTTGGGGAAAAACCTAGGCCATGAGCGCAATTATAGTGAAGAAATCGCTGCGAAAATCGACTCCGAAATTCATCGTATCGTAGAAGAAGCTTACAGAGATGTAACAAAACTTCTTAGCGAGAACGAAAAATTCTTACATGACATGGCAAATGCTTTGTTAGAAGAAGAAACCATCGATGCGAAAGCGGTAGATAATCTTTACAAATATGGTACAACAAAAGAACCTGAAGCTGAGGAGTCTGAAGTAGCTACTGAAGCAGAAGGTGTTGTAGTGCCAGAGGTTGTTGAAGCTAAAGAAGCTACTACGTCTGTAGTAAATCTTAGTGAAACACCATCTAATGAAATAAAATAATGGACTTTGTTCAAATAAAAAGAGCTAGCCTTCTTAGAGGGCTAGCTCTTTTTATATATGCTCTTTTGATTATAATTATCTATTACTAGCTATAGGTAATTAGTATGCTATCTATATTGCGAAGCTAGTAATGTAGTTGGTCAGGCATATCTATTGGCTATCGTTAATATGACGTGTTGCCAAGTGCTGTTGAATTCTACGCTCTTTTCGTGCTTTCAAATATTTTTGAGCCAGTACATTTGGAATTGCTACACCTACGGCAATACTTACAATAGTGAGGATGCCTGTTACACCGTTTTGAACCATATGAAGTAAACCAGATTCTGATAGTGCATCGATATGAAGCATATCAAAGAGGAATCTGTAATATAAAATACCAGGCATTAAAGCTATGGCAGATGGGACGATGATGATTGTACTAGATGTTTTTAGCCACGTAGAAACTTTTACATAAATTACGCTCATTACAGCAGCGCCTACAAAGGTAGCACCTGGAATGGAAAAGCCAAATTCAACAGCTAATAAATTGCGGATAAATACGCATAATACACCGCCAATGCCAATGGATACTAGTAATCGCACAGGAGCGTTAAAGAGTACTGCAAAGGAAGCAGCGGCTGTAAAAGCCCCTATAATTTGCTCAATCGATAAGACATGAGGCTTAATATCTACAAAGCTAAAGGCTGGCATAGGGTTAAAGTATAATGCCATGGCCATGCCTAAGGTCATGCTACCAACGATAAGGATCGTTCTAATAGCTCTTGTAATTCCCGATAAAATATGGTTGTTGATGGTATCGATAACGGAGTTTATAAGCGGTACACCAGGTATCATAAATAAGGTACAACAAACAAGAACGTAAACTAACGAATCTTGTTCAATATGTGAATAGAAACCATAGGCAGAAACCATGGCGGCAAAGCCGCCAATTGCAATGCCTACATATTCATTGCAACCAAAGCGTACCGATAAGGTACGACCAAAATAACCGATTAGAGAACAAATAACAGTTACAATAAAAGCTATCATATCGCCACTATACAAAAAGGCAAGGCCTGCTGATCCGAGGGCACAAGCAATACCCTTTATCCAATCAGGATATACTGGAATAGTGGAATCTAATTTTGAAATTAACTGTTCATAAGTTGTAAGTGAATAATGTCGTTCAAAGGCTCGCCAAGTTAGTTTAGATACTGCATTAATCATGGCCATATTAGGTACATGGACGGGCGTTTTTTTGAACACTGTTATATTATGCTCATTGTGATGTAAGTTGATCATGAGCATTGTATACGATATATGTATATTTAAATAATCATGAGGAATGCCCATAAAGGTAGCTGATTTTAGTATTTCCTCGGTAATGCGGTTAGTATCGGCACCGCACTCCATGAGTAGCTTCCCTACATTTAGCAGGACATCAAGTTTCCTATGAATATGTATAAACGGATTTTCTAGAACCGTATTTTTTTCCTCTAATGTAAACTGTTGCATGTGTCTCCCCAGATAATAATAAACAGCCTTATTGTTATCACTTATATAATGTATAACTTAATACTATAAATATTATACCATTAATTATTATAAATAATCCTTGCTTTTTATAGGGGACACTTGTACAATCGAATTGTAAACCTAGGTTGACAAAGAAAGGGGCTCTAAACTATGCGTGATGAAGTGCTAGAATTCTTGAGACAAAACCAAGGTAGTTTCGTATCGGGACAAGATATGTCCGAAGC
>NZ_CALLVP010000140.1 GCF_938010505.1 uncultured Veillonella sp.
GAGCGCCTGCCTTACAAGCAGGATGTCGGCAGTTCGATCCTGTCATCGTCCACCAAAGCAAACGGTTATCTTCGGATAGCCGTTTTTTAGTATCTAAATTAACTCATATTTTTAGTATCTAAATTACTCATAGTTGAATTTAATAGTTTCTTTGTATTGAATTTCATTAAATCTTATACTTTAAAAAGATACTCGCTGATAAACAAAAAGAGTACAACTCATTATGGTTGTACTCTTTTTGTATAGCGTATTTAGTTATAGTGTATTTTGATATTATCGCGGTGCATACATGATGATATATACGCCTACAAGGCACACGATACCACCGATGATATCATACATGTCTGGCCGTAAGCCGTCCACAAGCCAGCCCCAGAGAATAGAGAGGGCAATGAATACGCCGCCGTATGCTGCGTATACTTTCCCAAAGCTAGCTTCTGGCTGGAAGGTAGGAATGATGCCATATAAGAATAAAATAAAAGCACCTGCGATTAGGTAGATAGGTCCTTTGTCGTCACGCATATAGAGCCATACGAGATAGCCGCCACCGATTTCCGCAAGTCCTGCTAGTATAAAGAATAGAATAGATAAGAGCATAGTAACCTCACTGCATTCTTACTGTATTAATTGAAATCTATTCTCTATTGTACAACTTAGGACAAAAGAGGGCAATTGTTTTATATAGTTAGGTCATTTGTTGTTTATAGTAAAACCCCGTATACCAAAAGGTATACGGGGTTCTATTAGTTATTATAAACGTGGTGGTGATTCGCTGTGCACATAATCCATGAAAGTATGCATGGTTTCTGTTTTAGAATTATTCTTCTTAAATGCGAAGCAGACTTGTAGTTTGAATGGTTTTTCTAAAGGTACAAAGCCATCGTTGATGTTTAAAGATGTTAAAATTTGGCGTGCTACGATGCAACCAGATTTATTCTTTTGACAGTAGTCGATCATTGTATATGGGTTAGATAGACGGCTACCGCGGATGTGTAGGTTTTGTTGACCGTTGCCGACATAGTTTTTCAATGTGCGATACATAAAGTATTTAGGCGGATACATGAGCAATGGTTGTTGCTGGATAGCTTTCAAACTAGCCGTTTCCATACCTTCTACTAAGTTTGGCGCATAGTATACAAATTCATCCTCTCTAAGAGCTGTAGATTCGTATGCGGACATATCCTTATTATTTGGCAAATAAAGCAATGCAATGTCGATGCGGTTTTCACGCAAGTCGAGCATCAATTCTTCTTCTTCCATGTCGTAAATGCTAACAGAGAATTCAGGATGGTTTTGGAAGAAGTGGGATACGTAACCGTTTAGACGGATATCCCCAAGACTACGTAATACGCCAATGTTTAGAATTGGACGTTCAACCTTGCTAGCCAAACGAATGGATTGGATAGCTCGTTCCAACGTGTCGAGAACTTGTTCTGCTTCTGGTAGGAATAACTCACCTTCTGGTGTTAAACGGCTACCTCTTGTGGAACGGGAGATTAATTTCACACCAACTAAACGCTCTAATTTTTTCATTTGAGCGCTGAAAGCTGATTGTGTAATATTCATAGATTGTGCAGCTAATGTAAAGCTTCCTGTTTTATTATAGGTAATAAAACTTTGTAGCTCTTGCATTGTAGGTAACTCTTTCATGTTATTCCCCCAACTTAGACATAAGACTCCAATGATACCTATTACCTTACTTATTCATATTGTAGCATACTATAATTGATTTTTCATCTAAATCTATAAAATATGATGAAACATGCACAATCGATATAGTGCGTAGTATTATCGTAAAAAAGTGTAATCAAAAATTGTGATTATGCACTTATTTCAACAACTTTAACCATTATCAATAATTGACATAAGTAGATGAAAATGATATTATACTTGGGTACCATTATGTGTAGGTACAAGTTTATTTTAATCTTATGAGGTGATAATCACATGGCAACGAGAAGAGAGGCTCGATTCAAACTTTGTCGTCGCTTTGGTGTGAACGTATTCGGTCACGCAAAAGCCTTGAATCGCGTCAAAAAAGACCAACGTCAGAAGAAAATGTCTGAGTATGGCACACAATTATTAGAAAAACAAAAAGTTAAAGCTTACTACAACTTGCTAGAACGCCAGTTCGTACGCTATTATGATAAAGCGAAAAAAATGCAAGGTGTTACAGGTCAAAACATGTTGATCCTTTTGGAACAACGTCTTGACAACCTTGTATATCGCATCGGTTTCGGTAATTCCATTCGTCAAGCTCGTCAAATGGTAAACCATGGCCACATCTTGGTAAACGGTCGTCGCGTAGACATTCCTTCCTTCTCCTGCAAACCAGGCGATGTAATCGAATTACGCGAAGCATCTCGTGACAACGAAATGTTCAAAACTAATTTCCAAGAACTTCGTTCTTTCGAACTTCCTTACATTGAAAAAGACTTGGAAGGCTTCAAAGCTACATTCACTCGTCTTCCTCAACGTGAAGAACTTCCTATCGAAGTTAATGAAACACTTATCGTCGAATTGTACTCCAAATAATTTGGCGCTATTGCCCGCAGTGCTATGCACTGCGGGTTTTTGTATGTTTGTTGTGTGTATTATTTTTAAAAGGGCTTAATAAATAGGCAGTAGAGAAGGCTAGAGACGATGATGTTATAGGAGATACTAATGGATTTTATACGTGTTGAGTTAGAAGAAAAATATTTTACAGATGTTGAGCCTCGGGAAGAGTGTATTGTTTTTAGTGTATATATTAAAAGTGGCGACTTTTCCGGTCGAGGCACATTTGTTTATACTGTCAATGAATTTAGAGAATTAGTCAGTCAACTCAAATTAATATATATTACATTAGATGGAGACGTTCGTATTGCTTATGATGATTCGGATGATTATGTCCATATTATATGTAAATCATATGGACATATAACAGTAGAAGCTCAATTGGGAGGCAGTTGGCGTGATAATTGGGTTAAACTTCTTCTTAATACTGATCAGACCGTATTGAATGAGGTAATACAGCAATGTAATTCTATACTAAAAAAATAATTTGATGACAGCATATAACTGCTAAATTTTAATTGACACAACCCCATAAAATCTGTATACTATTTTGAGTAAGCTTTAGTCGTGTTTCCATTAGCCCCGGAAGCGAGGACTAGCTGATTTTGGTAGAATTATGACGTTATTAGGAGGATAAGCAGCATGAAAACTACATATATGGCCAATCCGAACACAATCGAACGGAAATGGTATGTTGTTGACGCTGAAGGTAAAACTTTAGGACGCCTTGCTGCCGAAGTTGCAAAAGTTCTTCGGGGCAAAAATAAACCAACTTTCACACCACACGTAGACACTGGTGACCATGTGATCGTTGTAAACGCAGAAAAAATTCGCGTAACTGGTAAAAAATTGGAACAAAAGGAATACTTCCGTCACTCTGGTTACCCAGGTGGTTCCCGTTTCACTAAATTGGGTATGATGCTTGAAAAACAACCTGAACGTGTTGTTGAGATGGCAGTTCGTGGTATGCTTCCAAAAAATAAATTGGGTGCACAACAATACCGTAAATTAAATGTATACGCTGGTCCTGAGCATCCACATGCAGCTCAAAAACCAGAAGTGTTAGAAATTTCCGTACGATAATCTAGAGGGAGGAATATATAATGGCAGTAGCACAATATTACGGCACTGGTCGTAGAAAATCTTCCGTTGCTAGAGTTCGTCTGGTACCGGGCACAGGTAAAATCACTGTTAACAAACGTGAACTTAATGATTATTTCGGTCGCCAAACTTTGGAATTGATCGTAAAACAACCTTTGAACTTGACTAACACAGTTGAACAATACGATGTTATCGCAACTGTAGCTGGTGGCGGTCCTTCCGGTCAAGCTGGTGCAATTCGTCACGGTATCTCCCGTGCGTTATTGGACGTAGATGGCGAACTTCGTCAATCTTTGAAAAAAGCTGGCTTCTTGACTCGTGACCCACGTATGAAAGAACGTAAAAAATACGGTCTTAAAAAAGCCCGCAAAGCAAGCCAATTCTCCAAACGTTAATATTTGGAATACAGGTTATTACACCTGCAGACATTGTCTGCAGGTGTTTTTTGCGTTTTACTTGTGGTATAGTTAGTATATATTTTGTTTATTAAGGGGAGTATTATGGGAAGTAAAATCACATATAAAAAGGATTACGTTACAAGAATTAATTTAAAGACCGATACAAATCAAAGGGAGAAATTAATTGATTTCTGCTTACATGATAAAAATCAATTTCTAGCTATAGGTTGGAGTTGTGTTGATTTTGAAAGTGATGATTACTCTGCGTTTTATGGTGCAGTAGTAACGTATGTACATGGGCAGAAGCGTCGGTTAAATTCTGCTTTAAATATATTTAAGGATGCGTGTGTGAATGATTTATTTTGGACACGCGATTTGAATGGTGTTTATTGGATTTGTAGAGTAACAGAACCTGCAAAAGCTTATTTAAATAAAGATTTAGATATTGGTGCCATTTTACCTGTTAAAGCCTATGCATTTGGTTTGGAAGTACCAGGGCTAATAAAAGCGTCTTTCAATCGATCTAGAGGTGGTATTGTTGAGCGATTAAAGGATTCAACCATTATTGAGTACTCAAAATATGTATTTAATAAATTATCAAAAAAAGATTATTATGAGGATAATTTAAATATAGAAAATAATATGATTGATAATTTGCCTGCTTTTGAATTAGAGGAATTAGTAATTTCTTATATTCAAATTGTTGAAGGGTACTATCTTCTTTCTAACTCTATTGCTAATAAATCAACGACTGTAAAAATTGAATGTCAATTTATTTCTCGTGATATTAACAATTTAAAAAAAGCCGTTGTTCAAGTTAAAGCAAAACAAGCGACAGCATTAGATGCTCTTAGTTTTAAAGCATATGAAGATAAAGGCTATTATATTTACTTATATGCTCCTACAATTAATAATATGGAAAAAATGAAAAATGTTATAAAAATTACATCTAAAGAGTTACAATATTTTTACGATAAATACAAAGCTATTTTGCCAGAATCTATTACTCAATTCGAAAATTTATTTAATATTGGGTTTAGTGAAAAGCAGTAATTTTACATTTACATCCATATTTAATTCTCCTATAATAGATATATAATAATCGAATTTTTTCGAAAATAGATTTTTATATAGGAGAAATCATATGATTTATAATACAATTCAATACGTAGTGGACAACGGTATTGGTACGTTGACCTTTAATCGTCCAACCGTAGCCAATGGTTTTAATATCGAGATGTGCAAGGAGATCCTTGAGGTCTTAGATAAAGCGCATAATGATGAAAGCGTTCGAGCGTTGCTCATCAATGCAGAGGGAAAGGTATTCTCTGCTGGTGGTGATTTAACAGAAATGGAGCGCGCTGTAAACGAAGGGGATACAGAGTCTTTATTTGAAATCGTTGAACTGGTAGCTCAGATTTCTATGGCTATGAAACGTTTACCTAAACCTGTTATCATGAGCCTTCAAGGGGCTGCAGCAGGTGCGGCGTTTAATATGGCTTTGGCGGCGGACTTTGTTGTGGCTGCTAACAACGTACGCTTTATTCAAGCCTTCGTAAATGTAGGTCTTGCTCCTGATGCGGGCGGTTTGTTCTTGTTGACTCGCTCTATTGGTATGAACCGTGCTATGCATATTGTCATGACCGGTGAAGCCGTATCTGCTGAAAAAGGTAAGGAATTGGGCTTTGTGTATAAGGTTTGTGAATTAGAGGATCTAGAGACTGCTACAAGACGTCTTGTTGAGAAGTTGGCAAAAGGACCTGCACAATCTTATCGCGTTATGAAGGAAATGATGTGGAATAGCTTCTTAGCTGGCTGGGAAGAGTACAAGAAGTTTGAAGTAGAAAACCAATGTGCATTAGGTCTTTCAGAGGACTTCAAAGAAGGTGTACGTGCTTTTACCGAACGTCGCCGCCCTAAATTTGGTCAAAATTAATATGGATTTATGAATATATGGAATGGATTTTCATGTAATTCATAAGAAGATACGAATATAATTAGAACCGATGTGGCTCCAACTATTGAGTTACATCGGTTTTTGCTTTCATTACACCGAAAAAGTGTATATAATAGAACTATTATAATAGTTTTAGGAGGTCATTATTACATGGCTCAAGATACAATTAAATGTTATGACAGTCCTAGCGATGTTGTTCAAGCATTGGCTGAGGATTTTATTGCTTTCACCAACGAGGAAATCAATCGCACTGAAACGTGCATTGTTGGTATTACGGGAGGGACTGTTATTAATGGTTTATTAGAATTGCTTAATTCCCCAGAATATATAGAGCGCCTCAATTGGGAACGCATATTCTTTGTGTGGACTGATGAGCGATTCTTGACGCAATCTCATGAGGATAATTACTTTAATCGCGTGAAACCTTACTTGTTGTGCAAGGCGAAAGGGGCGGCTCATTTCTTGCCAATCAATACAGATTCTAAAACTGTAATAGAAGCAGCTGCCGAATACGAGAAAGAGGTTAAGACTGTTCTCAAGGCCTGTAAAAAAAGTGGCTTAGATTTGGCATTGCTCGATCTTGGTGAAGATGGTCATACAGCTGGCCTATTTGCAGGCTCTCATGCATTGCGTGTCACAGATCAAGATGTGGTAGCCGTTGAGGATGGAAAGGTATGGGAACGTATTTCTATGACCTTTTCATTCCTAGCAAAATCTGATGCGGTTTGGTTTACCGTAACTGGTGAAAGTAAGCGAACTGCTTTGACAAAGGTATTGTATCAACGCGAAGATTACGAGGATTTACCTTGGGAAAAACGCATTGGTCGTGTATTGCCTGGAGCGGTGCTTTCACAAGAAGCTATGACCTGGTATGTGGACAAGGCAGCCTATGATGATGTACACTAAAGAGTATAAGTAGTAGTATTAATAAAGGAGATACATATGGGGTCTATAGGAACACCTGAATTAATAGTTATATTAGTGATTGCTCTAGTTATCTTCGGTCCTGGTAAATTACCTGAAGTCGGTAAAGCTATTGGTAAAGGCATTAATGAGTTTAAAGATGCTATTTCCGGTCCTAAAAAAACTGTTGATGAAACGAAAGAAGCCGTTAAAAAAGCGACTACTATCGACGTAACAGCAGGGGCTAAGAACGACGACAAACATAAAGAAGCTAACGATTAATAGGAGGTAACACTATGTGCAAAGATTGTGGTTGTGGCGAAGATAATGGCGTTGTAACAAAGGTATTTAATGTACCGGGTATGATGTGCAACAACTGTAAAGAAGCGGTGGAAGGGGCATCTCTTGCGCTACCAGGCGTATTGAGTTCAGAAGTAAATTTGGACGATAAAACGGTTACGATTTCTTTTGATCCTACTAAATCCGCTGTAGACGTTATTTCGATGGCTATTGAAAAGACCGGCTTTGAAGTAACAGGTGTTGCAGATGGTGTAGAAAAACATAGTCATGGTTTAATGGGAACATTGAAACGTTTCTTCAAATAATCGAACCTTTGGAGCTGTATTGAAACATTGTTTCGATGCAGCCCTTTTTGTTTAACGAGGTAATATGATGATACGCAAGTTTGATGCTAAAAATTTCAAGTGGGATGGCGTCGACACCTTGGTATATAAGCACGATGGTAGTCCTTTTAAAGATGTAACACGTCAAGTGTTATACGATGGGGCTTATGATATTCCGTGTCAATTCCGCTATTTTGAATGTTTGCCTGGGGGCTATTCGACCTTAGAATATCACGAACATACTCATATGGTTATGATTTTCCGTGGTAAGGGGCAATTGTTGTTAGGCGATGAGGTTCATGATGTCGCGTCTGGTGATTTCATTGAAATTCCTGGCAAGACAATCCATCAGTTCCGAGCTAATAAAAGCGACTATATTGGATTTCTTTGCTTGGTAAACCAAGAGCGGGATAAAGTTAAATTGTTATCCTCTGAAGAAATGGATGGGTTAAGAGCAAATCCTAAGATCAAGGAATTTTTGGAAAGCTGTTAAGACTGATGGAGGTTCTATGAATACTTTTACGCGAGCTGCCCTTACTGTTTTAGTGGGCATTGTAATCTGGTTCTCGCCTCATACAGAGGCAATCAAGCCTGAAGGGTGGCATTTATTAGCAATCTTTACAGCCACTATTGTAGGGTTTATTTTACGACCTTGGCCAACGGGCATTATGGCGCTCTTTGGCATTGTCGCGGCAGTAGTAACAAAGTCCATTACGATGGTACAAGCACTAGGTGGTTATGCAGAGGCTAATGTGTGGCTTATCGTAGCGGCCGTATTCTTTTCACGAGGCATTATTAATTCTGGCCTTGGTAAGCGCATTGCGTATACCTTGATTCGCTCCTTTGGGACTAGCTCATTAAAGCTTGCCTATGCTTTGGCTTGTACGGACTTGATTATTTCTCCAGCCACCCCATCTAATACGGCTCGTGGCGGTGGTATCGTATTCCCAATCGTACAAAATATTTCCTTAGCATTTGACTCTGAACCATATGGCAATACGGCTCGCCGCATTGGGGCGTACTTGATGACGACGGCACATACTATTAACACTATTACAGTAACGATCTTTTTGACCGCATGTAGTGGTAACCTACTTATTACGTCCTTAGGTGCGAAATTATTCGGCTATGATATTTCTTGGTGGGAATGGTTCCAAGCAGGTGTCATCCCTGGTGTGATTTGTATGATTTTGATGCCTTGGTTCATCTATAAGATCTATCCTCCTGAGATTAAGGAAACTCCAGAAGCGGCTGTGATGGCTCAAAAAGAGTTGAATGCTCTTGGGCCGATTACAAAGGCTGAAATTTCCGTAGCTATAATCTTTGTACTTTGTATTTTGCTTTGGGCTACAGCCATTTGGACTAAGCTTCATCCTACAGTAGTGGCTATGATGGGCGTTCTAGCTTGCGTTGTAACAGGTTCTCTTACCTGGGATGATATTTTAGGGGAACGCACTGGTTGGGACATCCTCATTTGGATGGGGACACTCGTTGGTATGGCAGGCCTACTTGGTAAACTAGGTGTAGTAGCTGTCTTTGCCGACTTTGTAAGCCAGCATTTAGCCGGCTTTGATTGGTTCTGGGCATCCTTTATCATTTCCGCTACCTTTGTATATTCTCAGTACTTCTTTGCCAGCGGTACGGCGCGTATTACGGCGTTGTTCTCCGCTTTTGCAGCGATTCTCGTTGCCATGGGAGCACCAGTTCCGTTTACTATCTTGCTCTTTGGCTTGATGAATAGCCCTGGTTGTACATTGACTCATTATAGCTCTGGTGTAACGCCAATCTTCTTTGGTGCTGGCTATGTGCCACAAGGTACGTGGTGGAGAGTAGGGCTCGCCATTTCTGTGGTAAGCTTCCTCATTCACTTCTGGGGCGGTACCCTCGGTATGTGGATTTTTGGTATCTTATAATATTTTCAATCCCTCACTACGGTGAGGGATTTTTCTTGTTATATCTACATTTTTTATACCTTACTAGGTTTGCTATAGTTTTTGGGTATGGTGAACTTCATAAAAAAACTATGATGAATCTATAGAATTTATAGCGAATTATCTTGCGCGGGATAATGTAACGTGTTATTATTATTCCGTGATTACTATTACAGAATTTTTTAGGAGGAAACATGTTAGGTTTAGTCATTAGCTTATTGATTATTGCGCTAGTCGTGATTATTAATGACATTCGAATTATGAACAACAACTTAACACGTTTTTGTCTTAGAAGTTCCGCGAATGGTTTAATATACAATCAATAAGATTTGGCTATATAGTTTGTTTCTTGTGTGTATATTTTCCAAGGGGTACATAGGCTTATTTATGTATATATAGGAATTCTGTAAACAAAAGGAATATCATTTGTAAACTTTTAAGACGATTCATTGGAATCGTCTTTTTTTATGCGTTGTGAAAGCTGTCCAAGTGGATGCTTTCAAAAGTGAGGAGATTAACATGAGTTGTAGAAGTGACAATTTAAAAACAGGCGTAGCACGTGCACCACACAGATCTTTGCTAAAAGCTCTGGGTTTTGTTGACGAAGAAATGGGCAGACCAGTCATTGGTATTGCGAACTCTTTCAACGAAATTATCCCTGGTCACGTAGGCCTGAAAAATATTGTACAAGCCGTAAAAGACGGCATCCGCAACGCAGGTGGTGTGCCAATCGAATTCAATACCATCGGTATTTGTGACGGCTTGGCAATGAATCACATCGGCATGAAATACTCCTTAGTTACACGTAATATCATTGCTGACTCCATCGAAGCAACATCTATGGCCACACCATTCGATGCGATGGTATTCATTCCAAACTGCGATAAAGTAGTACCAGGTATGTTGATTGCTGCGGCTCGCCTTAATATTCCATCTGTATTCGTATCTGGCGGGGCCATGCTCGCTGGTGTACATAAAGGTAAAAAAATTGGTTTGTCCGACGTATTCGAAGCGGTAGGTAAACACCAAACTGGCGAAATGGGCGACGAAGAATTGGCAAGCATTGAAAATAATGCCTGTCCTACATGTGGCTCTTGCTCTGGTATGTACACAGCAAACACAATGAACTGCTTAACAGAGGCTCTCGGTATGGGCCTTCCTGGTAATGGTACTATCCCTGCTGTATACTCTGAACGTTTACGTCTTGCTAAATTAGCAGGTATGCAAGCGGTAGAAGTATTAAAAGCAAACCTTCGTCCAAAAGATATCATGACTCGCAAAGCCTTTGAAAATGCGGTGGCTCTCGATATGGCTTTAGGTGGCTCCTCTAATACGGCGCTTCACTTGCCGGCCATTGCTCACGAAGCAGGTGTTCCTTTATCCCTAGACGATTTCGATCGCATTGCGCAAATTACACCTCAGTTATCTAAATTGTCTCCATCTGGCGTGTACTTTATCGAAGACTTGTACGCTGCGGGCGGTGTGTCTGCGGTGTTGAAACGCTTAGCAGAAAATGGTCGTCTCCATACAGATTGCCAAACAGTAGCTCTTAAAACACAAGGTGAAATTGCTGAGGCAGCATTCGTAGCAGACGAAGATGTTATTCACCCTTGGGATAACCCAGTCCATGAAACTGGGGGCATCGCTGTTCTTAAAGGTAATCTTGCTGAAGATGGTTCCGTTGTAAAAGCCGGTGCCGTAGATGCAGATATGCTCGTTCACTCTGGTCCAGCTAAAGTATTCAACAGCGAAGAAGAAGCCGTTGAAGCTATCACCGGCGGTAAAATCGTAAAAGGTGACGTTGTCGTTATCCGCTACGAAGGTCCTAAAGGCGGTCCTGGTATGCGCGAAATGTTGACACCAACATCCATGATCGCCGGTATGGGTCTAGATAAAGATGTAGCTTTGTTGACAGATGGTCGTTTTTCCGGTGCGACTCGTGGCGCATCTATCGGCCACGTATCTCCAGAAGCGGCTGCTGGTGGTACAATCGCCGTTGTTGAAGATGGCGATATCATCAATATCGACATTCCAAACGGTAAATTGGAATTGGCTGTATCTGATGGCGAAATTGCTCGTCGTAAAGCGGCATTAAAACCGTTCAAATCCAATGTAACTGGATACCTTAAAAAATACGCTCTTCACGTATCCTCTGCAGCACAAGGTGCTATCGAAGTATTTGAAGACTAATACTAGACTTTCATTTAATACTAACTAGAGGAGATAGTGTACATGCACAAATTATATGATTTTATGGAGGCTCGTGAGCGATTAAGTACAATCACTGTGAAAACGAAATTGCTTCATAGTGATGTGTTCTCCGACGAGTGTGGCAATGATGTGTATATCAAGCCAGAAAACTTGCAAATAACAGGCTCCTTTAAGGTCCGTGGAGCTTATAATAAGATTGCAAAATTGACGGAAGAGGAAAAGGCACGCGGTGTTATCGCCGCTTCTGCAGGCAACCACGCACAAGGCGTGGCCCTTGCCGCAAAACGTCTTGGTATTAAAGCCACTATCGTTATGCCAAAACATACACCTCTTATCAAGGTTAATGCTACAAAACAATACGGCGCAGAGGTCGTATTACATGGTGAGATTTATGATGAAGCTTGTCAAAAAGCGATGGAACTCCAACAAGAACATGGTTATGTATTCGTCCATCCTTTTGATGATGAAGATGTAATTGAAGGGCAAGGGACAATTGCCCTCGAGGTTCTCGATGAACTTCCTGATGCGGATGTATTGCTTGTTCCTGTTGGGGGCGGTGGTATCGTATCTGGTATTGCGGCAGCGGCAAAGTTAAAAAATCCGCGCGTTAAAATTATCGGTGTAGAGCCTGAAGGTGCAGCAAGTGCAATCGCTGCATTAAAGGCTGATCACCCAGTACCACTCGATGAAGTGGCGACGATTGCTGATGGTACGGCAGTACGCCAAATTGGTGAAACTACATTAGAATATATCAAACAATACGTAGATGATATTATTACCGTTTCTGACTATGAATTGATGGAAGCATTCCTGTTGCTTGTTGAAAAACATAAATTAGTAGCAGAAAATTCAGGTATTTTACCCTTGGCAGGTCTTAGAAAATTGAACTGTACAGGTAAAAAGGTGGTAGCCATCGTCAGCGGTGGAAATATCGACGTACTTACCATTTCCTCGATGATCAATAAAGGTCTTGTAGTACGTGGTCGTATCTTTACCTTCTCCGTTAACCTACCTGATAAACCAGGTCAATTGGTGGCGGTATCTCAAATGCTGGCGGATGCAGATGCAAATGTTATTAAACTGGATCACAATCAGTTTAAAAACCTTGACCGCTTCCACGAAGTGGAGTTGCAAGTAACTGTTGAAACCAACGGTGAAGAGCATATCCAAAGCATTATTGATACTTTCAAACATAATGGCTACATTATTAAACGTCTAAATTCCAGCGAAAATCTATCTGAATAGCTGGTTGAAAGGGTTCCTATGAGCGCAGAAACAATCAATGGGGCACGTATTGTCCTTGAAACATTGCATCGCTTAGGCGTAACCGATATGTTCGGTTACCCAGGTGGCGCGGTAATTCCAATTTATGATGAAATTTATAGCTTCCCTGATATTAAACATTATTTCGTTCGTCATGAACAAGGTGCAGCACATGCAGCAGACGGTTATGCTCGCGTATCCGGTCGTGTCGGCGTATGTCTTGCTACATCTGGTCCAGGTGCTACGAACCTTGTGACAGGTATTATGACTGCGTACATGGATTCCGTACCAATGGTAGCCATTACTGGTCAGGTTGGTCGTCCTTTCATCGGTAAGGACTCCTTCCAAGAGGCGGATATCCAAGGTATTACGATGCCTATTACAAAGCATAACTATCTTGTACAAGATATCCACGACTTGCCTCGCGTCATTAAAGAGGCGTACTTTATTGCTGGTACAGGTCGCCCAGGCCCTGTGCTCATCGATATTCCAAAGGATATTCAAACAGAAAAAATATCTATGGCGGAATACAATAAATTGTACGAAGTACCTATTCATTTAGAAGGGTATGATCCAACCTATAAAGGGCACTTGGGACAAATTAAAAAAGCGGCTACTCTCATTAAAAACGCTAAACGTCCGCTTATTATTGCTGGTGCCGGCGTATTGAAATCTGGTGCTATGGATGAGCTTAAGGAATTAGCTGAAAAGGCTCAAATTCCGGTAACAAATACATTGGTTGGTCTTGGGGGCTTCCCAGGAGATCATGAATTAGCGCTTGGACTGGTTGGCATGCATGGTTCTGTAGCAGCAAATAATAGTACAGATGAGGCAGACCTCGTTATTGCCGCAGGTATTCGTTTCCATGACCGCATTACAGGTCATCCGGATTTCTTCTGTAAAAAAGCTAAAATCATTCATATCGATATCGATCCAGCTGAGATTGATAAAAACGTTATTATCAACGTACCTATCGTAGGAGATTTGAAGCGCGTATTAACCGAGCTAAATGAACTCCTTGAGCCAGCAACTCATGAAGCTTGGCTTGAACAAATTCGCGAATGGCAAGAGGAATATCCTCTTGTGGTTCCCGAGTCAGAAAATGGTGTATTACACGCTCAGTACGTATTGTCTGAGCTTAATAAAATCGCTAAAGATGACGCTATTATCGTAAGTGATGTAGGTCAACACCAAATGTGGGCTGCTCAATTCTTAACGCATAAAAAACCTCATACTATCGTTACCTCTGGCGGTGCGGGTACGATGGGTTATGGCTTGCCGGCGGCTATCGGTGCTCAAGTAGGGGCACCTAAGAAGCAAGTTATCCTTGTTGTTGGCGATGGGGGCTTCCAAATGACTTGCGAAGAGCTCATGATGGTTCGCCAATACAACTTACCGATCAAGATTGTCATCATCAACAATGGTTACCTTGGCATGGTTCGTCAGTGGCAAGAAATTTTTAATGATCGACGCTATTCCTATGTAGATTTGGAGGTAAGTCCTGACTTCTTGAAATTAGCTGATGCGTTCAACTTGAAAGCAGCTCGTCTAAATACTGTTGAAGCTTTCGACAAAGAGTTCAAATCTTTTATTACATCTGATGAAAGTATTGTTCTAGATTGTCGTGTTGAACGGGAAGACAATGTATTGCCAATGATTCCTGCTGGCGGTACTATTAGCGGCATGATGGGCAAGAAAGGGGTGCTATAATGGCGAGAGAACATCAAGTCTTAATCATTGCAAAAAATACACCAGGTATTGGTACGCGTATTTTGGCACTCTTTAACCGCCGTGGCTTTAACGTTACAAAGATGACCTCGGGCATCACAAATAAGCCTGGCTATGCTCGTATTACTATTACTGTTGAGGCGGATGACCGTATTTTGGACCAAGTTCAAAAGCAAATCTACAAGCTCATCGATGTTGTGAAGGTTAAAGTATTTGAAGATCACGATGTAGTATGCCGTGAGTTGATGCTTATCAAGGTAAAAGCCTCTGCAACTACAAGATCTCAAATTGTACAAATTGCCGACGTATATCGCGGCAATGTGCTCGATATTTCTCCTACATCTATGATTATTGAAGTTATCGGCAGTGTAGAAAAATTACGTGGTTTCATTCAAATTATGGAAACCTATGGTATTCTTGAGATTGCCAAAACGGGTATCACTGCTATGAGCCGTGGAGAAAAAATGTAGGAGCTGATAGCGTGGGGAATGAGTTACTCCATTATGAAAATGTCTGCTTTCGCCGAGACGGCAGACCAATCCTAGATCATGTAAATTGGCATATAGAGGAAGGTGAACATTGGGCTCTGTTAGGGCTCAATGGGGCGGGTAAATCAACGCTACTCAGCATGATACCAGCCTATCAAATTCCTACGACAGGCACTTTGCGCGTATTTGGTCATGAATTTGGTAAATATGCGTGGCCTAAGATTAAATCTAGATTAGGCTTTGTGAGCTCTGCTCTTGGACAATTTCAATCTACCTTAGATAAACAAGTGGTAGAGGATGTTGTCATTTCTGGTGCTTTCAGTAGTATCGGTATATATCAAGAGGTAGAGCCCGAGGTGCGCCAACGAGGAATGCAATTATTAGCTGAGTTCGGTCTCGCTTATTTAGCGGGGCATCGTTTTCATACCTTGTCTGCTGGTGAACAGCGTCGTGTATTGTTAGCGCGGTCTATTATGGCAAATCCAGATTTATTGATATTGGATGAGCCTTGCTCTGGCTTAGACTTACCGGCACGAGAACGATTCTTGCGCACCGTATCCACTTTGGTAACAGAGCAGAAGACACCGATTATCTATGTGTCACATCAAATTGAAGAGATACTACCATTCATTACACATGTAGCCATCTTGCGAGAGGGCAAGATGGTGTATGCGGGGCCAAAGCACATGGTGTTAACAGATGAAAACTTATCTGATGTATTTGGAATTCCCCTACAAGTTGTATGGAAGGACGATCGCCCGTGGGTGATCGTTCGGTAGTTATCAAATTTCTTTATCAGTGGCTTAAAACTTGGCTTACTGATACTAAATTAATGTACGCCACATCTTGCAAAAATTTGTTAGATTGTGTACAGTATATATAATCTATATTCTATTGAATATGTTTGGAGGTTGTCTAATATGGCAGGTAAAATTTTAGGTACTACAGTTTATTATGATGCAGATTGTAATTTAAGCAAATTGGAAGGCAAAAAAATTACAGTGTTAGGTTACGGTTCCCAAGGTCATGCTCATGCATTGAACTTGAAAGAAAATGGTATGGACGTAACAATTGGTCTTCGCGGTGGTTCTTCTAGCTGGAAAGCGGCTGAAGAAGCAGGTCTTACAGTAAAAGAAACTGCAGAAGCCGTTAAAGGCGCTGATATCGTTATGGTATTGATTCCAGACGAATTACAAGCAGACGTATATGTACAAGATATTGCTCCAAACTTGAAACAAGGTGCGTACTTGGCGTTCGCTCACGGCTTCAACATTCACTTCGGCAAAATCGTTCCTCGTGAAGACGTAAACGTATTTATGGTAGCTCCTAAAGGCCCTGGTCATTTAGTTCGTCGTACATACCAAGAAGGATCCGGTGTTCCTTGCTTATACGCTGTAGAAAAAGACCCATCTGGCGATACTGAAGAAGTTGCATTAGCATGGGCTTCTGGTGTAGGCGGTGGCCGTTCCGGTATCTTGGAAACTAACTTCAAATCCGAAACTGAAACTGACCTCTTCGGTGAACAAGCTGTATTGTGCGGTGGTGTTACTGAATTGATCAAAACTGGTTTCGAAGTATTAACTGAAGCTGGTTATGAACCTGTAAACGCTTACTTCGAGTGCTTACATGAAATGAAATTGATCGTAGACCTTATCTACGAAGGTGGCTTCCAAAAAATGCGTCACTCCATCTCCAATACTGCTGAATACGGTGACTACCATGCAGGTCCTCGCGTAATCACTGCAGATACTAAAAAAGCGATGGAACAAATCTTGGCGGATATCCAATCCGGCAAATTTGCTGATGAATTCTTGGCAGACTCCAAGAACGGTCAAAAATTCCTTAAAGAACATCGTGAAGCAGCTGCTAAACATCCAATCGAATCCGTTGGCGGCGAACTTCGCAACTTGATGAGCTGGTTGAAATAAGAGCATTACATCGATAATCTCTTACAAAGCAATATACTTACTGAACGCGACCCCTTAGGGGGTCGCTTTTGTGTTATTTGGGGACAATAATTAAGCATGTAGAGACTCAATTGGAAAAAATTATATGCTATGGGAAGAAGGAAATATATATAATGTGATTATGGATTTATCCCCACTTTTATAGACAGTTATATCGAAAATGTTTGTATAGAGTATGATATAATGAAAGTTACAAAATAACGTTTTAAATAGATTATATAGAAAGGCAATTAGTGAATCGTAAAGATTTAATTGATCGATTACAAGAATTATATAAAGATGAAGATAGCCGCATAACTGTAAATCCTCATGCAGGGCAAAAGGTAGCTATCGTCTATCCAAATACATATTTTGTAGGAATGAGTAATCTTGGTCTACACATCATTTATGAGGAAATCAACTTACGTAGTGATAGCGTATGTGAACGGATCTTCTTGCCTGAGAAAAAGGAGTTAGAAGCATACGACAAGACTAAGACTCCGCTTATGAGCGTTGAAACACAAAGGCCTATGCATCAATTTGATGTAGTAGCCTTTGATGTAACTTTTGAAATGGATTATTTCCATATTCCGTTGATGTTGCGTCATGGCCGTGTACCTATCATGGGGAACGACCGCACCGAGTTTGACCCTATCGTTATTGCGGGTGGTCCTTGTGCGACGTTCAACCCAGAGCCTTTTGCCGATTTTATCGATGCTTTCATTATCGGCGAAGGGGAAGGCCTTGTGAGCCATGTCCTAGATATTATTCGAGATGGAAAAATGGAAGGCTTGGATCGTCACGCTATTTTACGTCAATTAGCGGATGTATCGGGCGTATATGTACCATCCTTGTATGTGCCGATTTACAATGAAGATGGTGAATTTAAAGGCTATGATATTGTCGAGGGCGTACCTAAGACGATTAAACGTCACTTTGATATGCTCACCAGCGGTGGTGAAACGGTGGTGGCTACGAACTATACTGAATTTGGCGCTATGTATATCATAGAAGTAGCTCGTGGTTGTGGTCGTCACTGTCGCTTTTGTATGGCTGGGTATTGCTTCCGCGTACCTCGTGTACGTCCTTTGGACATTTTGAAAGAAGGCGTAGAGCGCGCAGAAAAACTAGGTAAAAAGGTAGGCCTAATGGGTGCTGCTATCTCAGACTATCCTGAGGTAGATGAACTCGTTAATTATATTCGCTCTAAAGATATGCATTACTCTTGTGCATCCTTGCGTGCTGACTCGTTAACACAAGCCGTGGTGGATGGACTAGCGGATAGTGGACAAAAGACGATTACCATTGCCCCAGAAACGGGTAGTGAACGGTTGCGTCGCGTCATTAACAAGGGTATCAGTGAAGAGCATTTACAAAATGCAGCCACCTTATCTGCAAAGTCAGGTATTCAGCATATGCGCTTGTATATAATGATTGGGCTGCCAACGGAAACCGATGAAGATATTGAGGCTATTGTAAGTCTTGCGGAGAGAACGCAGGCTCATATGGTTGAGGTAGGCTGTAAAGGTCGTTTGACGCTCAGTATTAATCCGTTTATTCCTAAGCCTTTTACACCATTTCAATGGATGGCCATGGATAATCAAAAAACGGTGGAGAAAAAATTACAATATATAAAAAAAGCGTTGCAAAAGAATCGCCGTATTGAGGTTCTCGTAGAGTCCCCTAAAGAGGCATATATTCAAGGGGTTCTCGCTCGTGGAGATCGTCGTTTAGGTGCTGTTATTGCAGCGTGTGCAGCCAATCGAGGTAGTAAATCTTTTAAGTCTGAAATGAAGGCGGCTGGCTTAGATATGGACGAAATGAACTATCGCGAACGCAGTTTTGATGAATTCTTGCCGTGGAGCCATTTAGATATGGGTATGGACGAGGGCTATCTCGAAATGGAATGGAAACGATCCATCGATGAAGCATATACACCGCCATGCACACAAGGGTGTAAACGATGCGGTGTTTGTAAATAGGAGGAATTGATGAATCAATCGGTAAAGCGTATAGATGTGAAAGGGCCCCATGGAACGTGGTCTTATGAGGTCCCGAGTTGGGCTGATCAATTCCCTATTAGTATGGGAGATACGTATCGTCATGGAGGTGTATCTAGTGCGCCTTATGAGTCATTAAATCTAGCCTTTCATGTAGGCGATGAAGCTCAGAATGTACGAGCAAATCGGGCTATTGTTGCTGACCATTTAGGTGTAGACCCCAATCGTATTTCTTGTGGCAATCAAGTCCATGGTCTGAAGGCTGTTGAGATTACTGAGGACCTCGTTGGTTCCGGTGCTTTTGGGGAAGATACGGCAATCGATGATTGTGATGCAGTATTTACAAATTTACCACATGTACCATTATTTCTGTTTACAGCAGACTGCGTTGGTGTAGGCATTTACGATGCTAAACATCATGCGATTGCTACGGTACATGCAGGCTGGCGTGGTGCTATTGGTCATTTGCCAGTGCTAACCATTGAGGCTATGAAAGCGGCTTATGGAACTGAGTTCAAAGACTGCTATATATATCTTGGACCTAGTATTGGACCAGAGTCCTTTGAAGTAGATGTAGAACTAGGCAAACGTTTTGAATTAGCCTGGAGAGATATGACAGACCGAGATGCATCTGATGTTGTCAATTATCCTGGCGACAAACTAGACAAGGCTTATATCAATTTATGGAACTTTATTGGTGAGGATCTCGTTGTAAATGGCGTTCCTTCAGAGAATATCACGATTGGTGGTACCGATAGTGTAAGTGAAGTAGACTGTTATTCCTATCGTCGAGAGGCAGGTCTAACAGGTCGCATGGTCTTATTTGCGATGTTACAAGACCGATAAAATTCCACTTTCACAGGAATCATAATAAAGTATGATATTTTGAGTATATACATGCTTGGATTTGTGGAGGGAATAAGCCCTAAATCATGTACATTTGACCCTAAATACTATATAATAAAATAGTCTATACAAATATATTTGATGATTATGATATATAGATTGAAGGGGGCATTCACGTGATTGAAGAATCCCTACACGCTATACAGCAGCGCATGGCAGACGCTATGGCGCGCGTTGGTCGCGTAGATACAGCATTGTTAGTGGCGGTTACAAAGAACCACCCTGTGTCGGCTGTGGAAGAGGCTGCGAGTCTCGGTGTTACTCATGTAGGGGAAAATCGAGTACAAGAGGCCAAAGAAAAACAGCTAACTTATAAGGGACCACAATTAACATGGCACTTGATTGGTCATTTACAGGTCAATAAGGTGCGTCAAGCGGTTCCTATGTTTGATTTAATTCATTCTGTAGACAGCCGTAAATTATTAGATGAAATCGAAAAGGTTGCTGCAAAGCACGATAAGATACAAGATGTATTATTGCAAGTCAATGTAGCTCGTGAAGCTTCTAAAACGGGAATGACCGTCGAAGAGTTTCCAGAAATACGAGATTATGCAAGAACATTGCCTCATGTACGCGTGCGGGGCTTGATGTGTATGGCACCATTTTTCGATGATCCACAGGAAGCTCGTCCAATCTTCCGCGTAGCGAACGCCTTGTTTGAGGATATGAAACGCTACTTTGAAGAAGGGCAGATTCAATATTTATCTATGGGGATGACTCACGACTTTGAAGTCGCTTTGGAAGAAGGGGCTAACATCGTTCGTGTAGGCACAGCAATTTTTGGGGAACGTGTATATTATTAAGGTTCGGGTTACCTGATAATCGGAAGCGTTAATTGTATTAGGAGGAAATCCAAATGGCATTGGGAGATTATTTAGACAAAGCAAAAAACTTATTCTTAGGCAAAACTGATGATGACTATGAATATGATGATTACGAATATGAAGATGAAGAGGAATACGAAGCTGAACCTACCCCAGTAGCAACAGCGGCTCCTGTATCCGGCGCATCTGAATTTCATCCACGCAAGGTAGGAGGCCAATCTACGATGACACAACGTCCAACAGCTATGAAAGTAGTTGTAATTGAACCAAAAGTATTTGAAGATTCTGAAAATATTACGCATCAATTGCGCGACATGCGTCCTGTATTAATCAATTTTGAAAACACAGATCCGCATGAAGCAGCTCGTATTGTAGATTTCGTATCTGGTGCGACCTATGCTTTGGATGGCAAATTGGAAAAAGTAGGTAAAGACATTTTCATGTGCGTACCTGTAAATATTTCCATTGATTATAGCGATAATGAAAGCAATACAACTGAGCAAAACGAATATTCTTGGGAAAACAAATAATCTCTCTATAAATGGTGGTGATAACTATGTTAGGTAAAACCCTATGTATAGGCGTTGGCTCAATGGGGGGCGCTCTATTACGCGGTGCATTACAGCATGGTGTGTTGAAAGCCTGTGATACACACATTCTAGTGCGTCGCGAAGAACAATGTAAGGCTCTTGCAGAGGAGCTTGGTGTAGTAGGTTTTACTACATTGCCTAATGTAAACGAGTACAACACTATTCTATTGGCTGTAAAACCACAAGTGTTACCATCTGTGTTAGAGACTTTAAAAGAAGTACCTTATGGGACTGTTATGATTTCCGTTGCCGCAGGCGTCACATTAGATACTCTTGATGCGGCGATTCCACAAGCTAACTGGTTTAGAGCTATGCCAAATACACCGGCTTCTATCGGTGCTGGCATGACGGCACTTGCCGGGGATGATGTGAATACTGACCTAGGTCGTACTGTACAAGCCTTATTTGAGGCTGTAGGTGAGGTAGCAGTGGTGAGCGAAGCCGATTTAGATCGCTTAGGCGCACTATCTGGCGCGGGCCCTGGCTATATGTTCGTTATCCTTGATGCTTTAGCTGATGCAGGCGTTCGTATTGGTTTACCACGTCAGCTGGCCATAAAGGCAGCTGCTCAAACAATGTACGGTGCAGGTAAGATGGCTCTTGAAAGTGGCAATCATCCATCAGTACTACGAGATCAAGTGACCAGCCCTGGGGGCACTACCATTGCCGGTATTGGTGCCATGGAAAAAGGTGGACTTCGCAGTGCTCTCCAAGACGGCGTAGTAGCATGTCTTGCTCGGTCGAATGAATTGGGGAAATAATTTTGGCAGATACTAGTAAATTAATTCGATATTTTGAAGCCAGTGGCAGCGGTGAGGAAGCTCGTCGCATGCTTGATTTGGCTGAGCAGGTCGTTAAAGGTCGCCCCTATCGCGTGGCGGATTTTACGAGCCCTGCAGGTCTTGTCATTGCAGACGCAATCAAGGCTAATTACCCACAGTTAACAGTTAAAACTGACGGTGGCTATGAAGGGGCGGAACGGATTCGTATCGCCTTTGTAGACAGCGATTTTAACGGTACTGTGGATATGGGCATTCGCGCTCTTAAGGTGAATTGGGACCCACGGTTCCGATTGCTTACGCATCGCGATGTATTAGGTTCTTTAATGGGCCTTGGCATTGATCGCTCCAAATTTGGGGATGTTATCGTCCAGCAAGGGGGCGCTCAGATTATGGTGGATGAAAGCGTGGCTGATTTCGTAATTCAAAACTTTACGAAAATTGCTATGGTTTCCGTATCTGTAGAGGCTATTGAGTTATCAGATATTGCACCAAAAGAAGAAAAAATTAAAGAAGTCCGCACTACAGTCGCTTCCTTGCGCTTAGATGCGGTAGCAAGCTCAGGGTTTAGTGTATCTCGCACTAAATTGGTGAGCGCTATCAATGCGGGCTTATTACAAGTAAACTGGCAACCAGCTAAGGGGGCATCCCAAGAAGTTAAAGAAGGGGATGTCATTTCCATGCGTGGTCGTGGCCGAATGAAGGTAGAAGCTATTACAGGTACCTCTCGTAAAGGGCGTATCGGCGTATATCTGAAACGATTTATGTAGGCAGTTGAAAATCGGCTTGACCATCAAGCCGATTTTTTTGTATATAGTAGGACAGCCATGGTATCCATAACATTTCAACCTACAACTGAAGATATAATCCTATTCGTAGGCGGCGGAGAAGTAGCGGAACGACGGATGCAGCTTTTTATTAAGGAGCCTTGCCAAATTGTCGTTATTGCTCCAACTGTGACGGATACGATTAGCCAATGGGCAAAGGAAAATCGCATCACTTGGTGTAATCGAGCTTTCACAATGGATGACGAAGAGCATATTATTTCGAGTAGTTTGCTGTTTATCTGCACAGATAATCATGAACTAAACGATAACTTGTATGAGCTAGGGAAAAAACATCGAGTGTGGACAAACCGCAGTGATGATCCGAGCGCGTGCAGCTTTACTGTACCGTCATCCCTTGAACTCGGCGATCTTCATATTGCTATTAGCGCCAATAATGTGGGCCCTCGTATCAATCGTCTCGTACGACAAGATATGATGAATCGTTATGGTCAGTTGCAAAAGGCTATGCCTAGACTTAAAATATTTAGAGAAGAAGTAAAGTTACTGCTTCCTACGCCAGAGGCTCGTCAACAATTTTGGCGAGAATATTTGACGGTAGAAACTTTTGAGGCCATTCTCAAGGGAGAGTGGATGATTATAGAGGAGAAACTAAACCATGCAATTAGTGGTATTAGGTCTAAATCATAGAAGTGCCGCTGTAGAGGTGCGTGAACGTTTCTCGTTTGATAAAGACGAGGTAGTTGCCGCACTAAACCGCCTCTATGAATTTGACTGTGTATCAGAATGCGTTATATTGTCTACTTGTAATAGAACGGAAATTTACGCTGCTTTAGAAGGTGTAGAATTCCCTAAGGATTACATGTTGGCAGTGTTAAAAGACTTAAAAGGAGCAGATCATATTGATGAAGATGCATTCTTCTTCTACGAAGAACGAGATTGTATTGAACATCTATTCCGCGTTTCTGCTAGTCTTGATTCCCTTGTGTTGGGGGAAGGCCAAATCTTGAGCCAATTAAAAGGGGCTTATATTCAGGCTTATAGCGCAGGCTGTACGGGAACAATATTTAATATTTTATTCCAACGGGCTATTAGCGTTGGTAAAAAGGTGCGTACGAATACGGGCATTGCTAATACACCTGTATCTGTTAGTTACACAGCGGTTAATCTTGCGGAGGACAGTTTAGATAAGCCATTATCCGAAGCTACAGTACTTATTTTGGGTGCTGGTACCATGAGTGAATTGACGGCTACTCATTTACAAGCGAAGGGTGTAAAAACGATTTTTGTATCTAATAGAACCTTTGCTAAGGCTGAAATGTTAGCGGAACGCTTTAATGGTAAAGCTGTTAAGCTCGATAACTTTGTAGAGTATGCTAAGGATGCGGATATCCTCATTACATCTACAGGGGCGCCGCATTATATTATTACTGAAAAAGAAGCGAAGAAAATTACGACTCTTCGCAAGGGTGAACCAATCGTTATGATTGATATAGCGGTACCACGTGATATCGATCCTACGGTGGCAGATTTGGACGGTATTTACCTATTTAATATTGACTCTCTTGAAAGTGTAGTAGAAGAAAATAAGGCGCAGCGCGAAGAAGAAGCTCGTCGTGCGGAGCCTATTATTCATGATGCTATTGAAGAGTTATTGGATAAGTTGAGCTATTTAACAGTGCGTCCTATGATGGCATTGCTCACGGAAAAGGCGGAGCGCATTCGCCGTCGTGAATTACATCGTGCATTAGCTAAATTGCCAGATATTTCCGATAAGGAACGCCGCATTATGGACTCTATGAGTCGCATGATTATCCGCAAAATATTGCGTGAACCGATGATTCACTTCAACGAAATCGCTGGTACAGATGAAGAAGGCTTGTACTGGGATTTATTCAAAGATATGTTTAATCTTGAGAAAGAAGGCTAATGCCATGAGAGACCATATTCGAATCGGCACGCGAAAAAGTGCCCTTGCCCTGTGGCAGGCTGAACATATTAGTGCAGAATTACAACGTCTGTACCCTAATATTACGGTAGAGCTAGTTCACTTTAATACAAAAGGTGACCGTATCCTAGAGAAACCACTGGCTCAAGTTGGTGGTAAAGGTTTATTTACTGCTGAATTAGAAGAGGCTATGCATGCAGGCGAAATTGACATCGCCGTACATAGCTTAAAGGATATGCCTACAGAGTTGCCAGAAGGCCTTACTCTTGGTGCCATCTCCGCTCGTGATGTGCCTTATGATGCACTAGTGAGTCCCGTGTATAAAACACTAGACAAATTGCCACAAGGAGCACGCGTCGGTACTAGTAGTTTGCGTCGTCAAGCGCAATTGTTACATGTCCGACCTGACCTAAAGGTAGAGGTGATTCGCGGCAATGTGCAGACTCGTTTGAGCAAGATTGAAACGGAAAAGCTAGACGGTGTTATCTTGGCTCAAGCAGGCCTTAAGCGATTGGGTTTAGAAGACCAAATTACACAAGTCTTCAAGGTCGACGAAATGATTCCTGCCGTTGGACAAGGGGCACTCGCTGTCGAGTGTCGCGCCGATGATACGGAAATGCTTGACATGTTGGCTCCTATCAACGACGAAGCAACGCGCTATGCCGTTGAAGGGGAGCGCAGTTTCTTGCGTCAATTAAACGGTGGTTGCCAAGTGCCAATGGGCGTACATGGTACAATCAATAAAGGTCAATTGACGTTAAAGGCTATGATTGCATCTCTCGATGGAAAAACTGTGTACGAAGGGGAAATCTCTGGTCCAGCTAAAAAGGGAGAGATTCTTGGCAAAAACCTTGCAAAAGCCTTATACGAAGAAGGGGGCAAACATATTGTGGATGCTCTCATAGAGGAAGGAATCATAAAATGACAGGTATGGTATATCTAATTGGTGCAGGCCCTGGCGATGTTAAACTCATCACCGTAAAAGGTCGTGAATGTATCGAAAAAGCAGATGTAATTGTATATGACTATTTAGCAGATGCTCATTTATTAGAATGGGCGCGCCCAGACGCGGAGTTGATTTATGCTGGTAAACAATGTAAAGATCACACGATGCATCAATGGGAAATCAACGAGCTTTTAGTACAAAAAGGAAAAGAAGGCAAAATCGTAGCTCGCCTAAAAGGCGGGGATCCACTCGTATTCGGTCGCGGTGGTGAAGAGGCTATGGCCCTTGGCGAAGCCGGTGTGCCTTTTGAATTCGTTCCAGGTGTAACATCTCCAATCGCGGCACCTGCATATGCAGGTATCCCTGTAACACAACGCGCTATGGCCACTTCCTTTGCCGTTGTCACAGGCCATGAAGACCCTACAAAAGAAGTGTCTGGAATTCATTGGGAAGGCCTTGCTACGGCGGTAGATACACTTTGCTTTGTAATGGGCGTTGGCAACTTGCCTACCATTGCAGACAAATTGATGGCTCATGGTCGCGCCCCATCTACGCCTGTAGCACTCGTTCGTTGGGGTACAAAAACAGTACAAGAGGTATTGGTTTCTACCCTTGAACATGTCGTTGAAGATGTAGAGAAGGCTCAATTAAAAGCGCCAGCTATCATCGTAGTAGGCGATGTAGTCAACCTTCGTGAAAAATTGCAATGGTTCGATAATAAACCATTATTCGGTAAAACTGTTGTAGTTACACGCGCTCGCTCCCAAGCAAGTGCATTCCGCGAAAAATTAGCGGCTCAAGGTGCTAATGTAGTGGAAGCAGCAGCAATTAAAACATCTCCATTGGAATTGTTTGAGGAAGATAAACGCATCATCAACAATACAAAAGAATACCAATGTATCGTATTTACATCTGGTGAAGGGGTTCGCTACTTCTTTGATGCTCTATATAAAGAAGGCAAAGATACACGTGCTTTAGGTAATTCTAAAGTGGCGGCTATCGGCTGTGCTACGGCTCGTGAACTTCAAAAATATGGCATCGTACCGGATATCATTCCTGTAGACTACAAGGCTGAATCTGCTGTAGAGGCTCTTGAAGAAGAACTCAATGCAGGGGATTCTGTACTGTTGATTCAACCAAAGGTAGCACGCGATGTGATTCCACGTTGCTTGCGTCACCGCGATATGAATGTAGATATCTTGCGTTTATACGAAACTACACAAGATACATCTCAACAAGAAGCATTAGTAACAGCGTTAACAGAAGGCAATGTAGATTATATTACCTTCACAAGTTCTTCTACGGTAACAAATACAATCCAATTATTGGGCGACAATGCACTAGAGCTATTAGGCAAAACTAAAGTAGCTTGCATCGGTCCAATTACGGCTGCTACGGCTATGAGTGCAGGTCTTAAACCGGCTATCATCAGCGATGTATATACAACAGATGGCTTAGTAAATGCTATTATAAAGGATATTTAGGAGGATCACATGTACGATTTAACATACCGTCCTCGCCGCTTGCGTATCAATCCAGAAATGCGTGATTTGGTACGCGAAACGACACTCGACGTAACTGATTTGATTTATCCATTATTTATCGTGCCTGGTGAAGGTATCAAAAAAGAAATCGATACATTGCCAGGTCAATATCACTTGTCTGTTGACGAGGCTGTGAAAGTAGCGCAAGAAGCCTATGATCTTGGTGTGCGCGGCGTGGAAATCTTTGGCATTCCTACCTATAAGGATGAACAAGGTTCCTCTGCGTGGGATATGTCCCAACCTGTACAACAAGCTATTAAAGCCATCCGCGGAGCAGTGCCAAACCTATTGGTTATCTCTGACGTATGCTTGTGCCAATATACCTCTACCGGTCACTGTGGCATGATTGATGACCATGAAATCTTGAACGACGAAACATTACCATTGCTTTGTAAAGTTGCGGTAAGCCAAGCAGAAGCTGGTGCACATATGGTGGCTCCATCCGATATGATGGACGGTCGCGTAGGTGCTATTCGTGAAGCCCTTGATGCGGCAGGTTATACCAATGTATCCATCATGAGCTATGCCGCAAAATACGCATCTGCTTACTATGGTCCGTTCCGCGGAGCTGTTAATTCTGCGCCAAAATTTGGTGACCGCAAATCTTATCAAATGGACCCGGCTAATCGCTTGGAAGCTTTCAGAGAAATCGAACTCGACATCGCTGAAGGTGCAGATATTATCATGATTAAACCAGCCTTGTCCTATTTGGATATCGTTCGTGAAACACGTGACCGCTATGAATTACCTGTAGCTGTATACAATGTATCTGGCGAATATGCGATGGTTAAATCCGCCGCAGCGGCTGGTCTTATCGACGAAGAACGTCTCGTTATGGAAACAATGCTGTCTATGAAGCGTGCTGGTGCTAAAATCATCATTACGTACCATGCCTTAGATATTGCTAAATGGTTACAACAATAAGGAGGAACTATGTTCCAACTCGGTAAATCTGAAAAGGCCTTTAACGAGGCTAAACGTTATATGCCAGGCGGCGTAAATAGCCCTGTTCGTTCCTATCGCAGCGTAGGGTCTAACCCTCCGTTTATCAGCAGTGCCAGCGGCAGCCGTATTTATGATATCGATAACAACGAATATATCGACTATGTGTTGAGCTGGGGACCTATGATCTTAGGCCATGCGAACCCTGAAGTCATCGCGAGCCTGCAAGAGGCTATTCCTCGCGGTACTAGCTACGGTGCACCTACACTATTAGAAACAGAATTGGCTAAAAAGATACAAGCCTTCATGCCTTCTATGGAGGTTATCCGCCTCGTTAACTCTGGTACAGAGGCTACCATGAGTGCCTTGCGTGTTGCTCGTGGCTATACTGGTCGCGATCGTATCGTAAAATTTGTAGGCTGTTACCATGGTCATAGTGATGCGCTCTTGGTGAAAGCTGGCTCTGGCCTTGCTACCTTTGGCGTGCCAGATAGCCCAGGTGTTCCTCAAGGCGTAGCTGAAAATACCATAACATTGCCGTACAATGACTCTGATGCGGTTCGTAAATTATTCGACGATATGGGCGATACTATTGCGGCAATCATAGTTGAACCTGTAGCTGGCAACATGGGTTGCGTACCTCCAGTACCTGATTTCCTCGAAACCTTGCGCGAAGTAACTAAGGCTCACGGCGCTGTGTTGATCTTTGACGAAGTTATGTGTGGCTTCCGCGCTAGCAGTGGGGGTGCCCAAAAGCGTTACAAGATTAAACCAGACCTTACATGCCTTGGTAAAATCGTTGGCGGTGGCATGCCACTTGCCGTGTTCGGTGGCTCTCGTGAGATTATGAACCAAATTGCACCAGCTGGTCCTATCTACCAAGCCGGTACATTGAGTGGTAATCCAATTGCCGTTACCTCTGGTTTGGCAACGCTTTCCATTCTGCAACGTGATCCAACGGTGTTTAAACAAGTAGAAGATACAACGATTGCCCTTTGCGAAGGCT
>NZ_CALLVP010000141.1 GCF_938010505.1 uncultured Veillonella sp.
CATTGAACTTCGCATAAGCTGCATCGAATTTTTCTACTTGTGCTACGTATTTAGCCGCTAATTCTTTACCTTTAGCACTGCCATCATTCATGTAAGCTTTAGAATCATCATACGCTAATAAGTCTTTATATGTTGGTACTAATTCATTAAGTACTGCTAACAAAGCATCACGTTCTGCATCAACTTCTTTAAATGTAGAACCTTCTTTTTTGGATGCTTCCAAAGCTTCTTTTAAAGTATCATAATGAGGTTGAGTTCTAATAGCACCTTCTTGGAAGCCGCCTTTTAATTTAGCCAAACCATCTGCATAGTTTTGACCCCAAGTAGCATTCTCACTGTTAAAGCGGTTTGTTGCGTCAATAAGTGTATTCAGCTTAGCAGCTGCTTTCTCATCGCCGCCATTATCAACTACAGAAGATACTACGGAGCCAATACCGCCCACTTTATCACTACCGCAACCAGAAACAAATAAGCCTGCTGTCAATGCCGCTACACAAAGTAAAGTTGAAAATAATCTGCGTTTATTGTTCATAACTTCTCTTCTCCTAAAATACACATGAATATTAAACTAACCGCATTATACTAACTATGCTACACCAATTCTGTAGCTACAGCTACAAAAATAAAACTACACCAAAATTTCACCCTGCTAAAGGGACTTAACCTCAAGATCAATCAATCCATTTAAAATATTTACACGCATTATAGATACCATCTTTATCACAATCCGTAGTGATATAATCGGCTTTTGCTTTTAACTCAGGCCGCGCATTCCCCATCGCAATATTAAACCATTCAGGGCTAAACATGGATAAATCGTTATATCCATCGCCAAATACAACCGCTTGATTCGGCTTCATTCCAAAGTGCTCCAGCATGTTGCGAATACCTAATGCCTTTTCCATAGGTTCATACAAAACACAACCTTCACCATAACGAATGAGCTTATGCGTCATATGCTCGATATCTTTCTCCTCTTCTTCGCCTTCTTTGAAGAATACATAAATCTTGTAAAACTCTTCAACACTATGAAAATCAAAATCAGGATCTACAGTTGTTTTAAACACATCCCAATTTGGATTCCACTCTAAAATCTCCTTATACGGCGTAATGCGCCCTAATTTATTGCGATCCGTTACGGCCCAAGGAATATTATTAGCTTCTAAATACTCTAAATATTTAATACATGCATCACGATCCATTCCAATCATGGATACCAATTCATTATTAACAGTAATACTGTGACCACCATCTGCTACAAAATCGGTAAGGCCCGCTTGCTCTGCGAAACGCTTAGCATCCACTTGAATGCGACCTGTCGCTAGTGCTACTCGATGACCACGACGCTTTAATTCATCTAGACAGTATTGAGCGCTTTCAGGAATTTTACCTTCAGGCCATACAGCTAAGGTATTATCGATATCGAAAAAGAAAAACTTCTGCTCCACAGGCCCTCCTAATCACGTCCACTCATCAACTTAAACCGTTCTTTTTGCTCCACATCAGGATATTTTTCATGATCCACATCACTCATAAACATTTCTAACGGGCGTATATACATATCTCGATCATCATACAGTTTTTGATATACTACAAACTTTTCACCCGTTTCGGAGTGAGTCGCTATATCTAGCACGTAATAATACATGCCCTTAAAATGACGGTACAATCCGCCTTTTACTATATCACTCATCTATAACCTCATATAACATTCAATCAATCAACTAACATTTTCTTATCTCTTATTATATTACTATTATAAGATAAACTCACTCTAATCTAGCAAATTAACATTCTATAGTTTCCATATAATGAATCGCATCAGCCAACATATGCGTGGTAATTTCGTATGGTGACACTACAACATCACGAACTGAAACTGCTTTTTCTACGATTTGTGGTATATGAGATTCATCGAGACCCATTTGTGAAAGTTTCGTAGGCCATCCCATCTCGCGATATACAGGTAACCAACGCTGTAATTCTTCCAACTGTTTATCCACTATAAAGAGAATTAACAGACCGTAAGCCACCATTTCACCATGTAAATGATGTTTTTCTGTTTCTTTATTCGTAGCACAGCCATAGCAAATTGCATGAGCAATAATACTATTATAGTCACCCGGCATACACCCTGATACGATGCCCGTCGTAAAGATTACAGTCATGACCATTAAATCAAAGGCTTCACTCCGATGCTTCGCCTCGTTATCCTTATAAGCTTGTAAACCATGTTTAAAAATAGGCTCACTACACATAGAGGACAACACAAGACCTAATTGTGTATTGTACACTTGTTCACGGCCACGAGCAGACATCAATGTTTCGTAATGCTTGGCTATCGTATCTCCCATACCCGCCCATAAATAACGACTAGGAGCCTCTACGAGAATATCTGCATCAATAAAGCAGTGTACCGGTGGATGATTTACAAAAGCAATACCATCAAAGTTATGATCTGATGTATATACAGCAGCTGCTTCAGATGTAGCCGCACAAGTAGATGCGATAGTAGGAATCGTAAAGAACGGCTTATCATAGAGTTCTAGAGCGACTACTTTTACCGTATCAATGGCTTTACCTCCACCTACGGCAAAAAGAAAGTCTGCCACTTTCACAGATTCCATACGTGCAATTTCCTTACCTCGAGCAAAGGTACATTCGCCACCAAAGTGAATCACGTCCAACACCTTAATACCCGCCCTATCAAGTACGGGTTGGAGATGCGGTAAC
This sequence comes from uncultured Veillonella sp., assembly GCF_938010505.1. Lineage (GTDB taxonomy): Bacteria > Bacillota > Negativicutes > Veillonellales > Veillonellaceae > Veillonella. The sequence continues at coordinate 2,734 of NZ_CALLVP010000141.1, forward strand.
GCCTTAGATAATGCTGTTTCACCACCAATAATGGCCACAGAATTTCCGTATAATTTTGTAAATTGTGGAATGGCGTCAAATACATCGTGACCGCCAAAGCTATAACTTGGTAAACAATGAGTGCTACGCATGAAAAATCTCCTTTATATACTATATATGTATTATAAAAATTCCCATCTATAAAAGCAATTTGAATTCATAAAAAGGCCCTATACTTTCACAAAAAATGAAAGCATAGAGCCTTTAATATTATTTATTGTCGGAAGCAAGACCTTTATGGATAAGACCTACAACGAAGCCTAATACCGCAAAGCTTACCCAGCCCATACCAGCACTTTGAAATGGAATAT
>NZ_CALLVP010000142.1 GCF_938010505.1 uncultured Veillonella sp.
ATTATCACATTATTAGAGAAATCTAAAGATGGTATAGCAGGAAAAACAGGCACACGTATCGTATTATAACAATATAAAGATTTATAAGTATGCATTTCAACGAATCGTTGAGGAGGTGCCCAAATGATTATATTAGGAAAAGGTACTGTTATTACTCGCGACGCTGATAGACCTATCATTTATGATGGTGCTGTTGCTATCGACGGGACTCAAATTGTTGATATTGGTAAATATGATGAATTATGCAAAGCTTATGCAAACGCAGAAATTATTGATGCTCATGGTGGCTTGATTATGCCAGGTTTCATTAATGCACATCATCATATTTACTCCGCTCTTGCACGAGGCTTATCGTTGCCAGGTCCAGCACCGACAAACTTCGGTGAAATCTTGGAAGGACTTTGGTTCTACTTAGATAATAAATTGACGGCTCCAGATGTAAAAGCAAGTGCATTACTTACGTATTTAGGCTGTATCGAAAATGGTGTAACTACTATTTTTGACCACCATGCAAGTTATGGTGAAGTTCCTAACAGCTTATCCATCATTGCAGATGTAGCTATACAATTCGGCGTTCGCTCATGTTTATGCTATGAAGTATCCGACCGCAATGGCGTAGACCAAATGAAAGCCGCTGTTGCAGAAAACGTACGCTTTGGTAAAGAAGCAAAACAAGATTCATCTAGACTTGCTGCTATGATGGGCTTACATGCATCTTTTACACTAAGCTCTGATACATTAGACTATGTGAAAGCTCACAATGAAGATAAATTAGGTTATCATGTTCATGTTGCAGAAGGGCCAGAAGATGTGGCAGATAGTAAAGAAAAATATGGCATGACACCTGTTAAACGACTTGTTGAAGCTGGCATTTTAGGTCCTAAGAGCATCGCTGGTCACTGCGTACACGTAACTGACGAAGATGTAGCATTGTTGAAGGAATCTCAAGCTAAGGTTGTACATAACCCAGAAAGTAACATGGGTAATGCAGTAGGCACAACAGATATCTTGAAACTATTAGATGCAGGTATTACTGTTGGTCTTGGTACAGATGGTTATACAAATGATATGCTCGAATCTTATAAAGTAGCGAACTGTCTCGTGAAACATGAGCAACATAAACCATATGTAGGCTGGGGAGAAGTACCTCATATGCTATTTGAAAACAACCGTAAAATGGCTAATGAATTCTTCGATACTACGGTAGGCATTCTTAAAAAAGGTGCTGCAGCTGACGTAATTGTTCTTGATTACGCAGCACCAACACCACTTGATGAAAACAACATCAATGGTCACTTGTTATTCGGTGCTAATGGTATGTATGTGGTAACAACCATTAGTGATGGTGTACCACGCATGATTGATCGTAAATTACAAGGCATCGACAAAGCTGAAGTAATGGACGAAGTTTTAGCAACATCTAAAGGTTTATGGAAACGACTAAACCCATAACGCAAGCGCTTTAAAGGAGTGTGACATTATGAGTGACATTATGTATCCGGTAAGTTTCGGAAATTTGATGAACCACATTATGACTGAGTACAAGATGTACAATCGTATTTACAATGTAAATAAAATTCATCGTACCAATCATGATCAACGCTTATCTATCTTTGGTAAATCCATTGAAAATCCTGTAGGTCCAGCAGCTGGCCCTAATACACAGTTGGCACAAAACATTGTGGCATCTTATGTAGCTGGTGCTCGTTGCATTGAATTAAAAACCGTACAAATCATGTACGGTGAAGAACTAGGTATTCCTAGACCTTGTATCTACTCTGTAGACGAAGCATACAACGTAGAATGGTCTTCTGAATATAGCTGTGATGAAGCTGCTGATGAATACATTAAAGCTTGGTTCGCATTAAAATTAATCTCTAAAGAATTAGGATTAGGCGATCCAGATGGATTCTTATTCATCATGAGTGTTGGCTACAACTTAGCTGGTATTAAGAGCCCTATGGTTGACAAATTCATCAACACAATGCGCAGTGCATCTCAATCTCCAATGTGGGATACTTGTAAACAATGGTGCCTTGACCATGTAGATGAATTTGAACATATCGATGCTGACTTCATTAACTCCATTGGTGATGAACTTTGTCAAGCAATCACATTGTCCACAATGCACGGTTGCCCAGCGGAAGAAATCGAATCCATTTGTTCGTACCTTATCAGTGAAAAAGGTCTTCACCTATACTTAAAGTGCAACCCTACATTGTTAGGTCCAAAACGCATTAGAGAGTTGTTGGATAACGCTGGCTTTGAATACATTGACTTTGAAGATCATCAGTTTGAAGTTGACCTTCAATTCGATAAAGCTGTTCCAATGTTAGAACGTCTTATCGCTCTTGGTGAAAAACACAACAAGATCTTTGGCGTTAAATTAACAAATACATTCCCTGTACAGATTCACAACAATGAATTGCCAGGCGAGCAAATGTACATGTCTGGTAAATCCTTGTTACCTGTAACAATTGGTGTAGCTGAGCTTTTAAGTGCTCAATTCGGCGAACGTTTACCAATGTCTTATAGCGGCGGTGCTGTAAAACAAAATATCAAAGCTATCTTTGATTGTGGTATCTGGCCTGTAACAGTATGTACAATTCTTCTACAAGGCGAAGGTTACAATACATTCAAAGGCTTAGCAGACGAAGTAGAATCTACTGATTACAATGCTGCTTTAAAAGTTCATAAAGAACTTATCGCTGAACTTGCTAAAGACATCGCTGAGAACAAAATTTTCAAGAAGAGCGATGCCATGAAGAAAAAACGTGAAGCAATGCCGTCCTTCCCTGGTACACGTAGCTCTGACTACCATTGCCGCGTAGTTTGTGGTGCTTGTGTTCGCGTTTGTCCTAATAGATGTAATGAAGTCGTTACTGTAAATGATGCTAAATTGATCGTCCATGTTGATCAAAGCTGTAATGAGTGTGGTAACTGTGCATGTCATTGCGTAGAACCTTGTCAACCATACAAGGATCGCATTACATTCTTCCACAATGCTGAAGCTTTAGCAGATAGTACAAATGATGGTTTCTACATCACAGGCACTAGCTGTGGTTATCGCTTCAAAGGTGAAGAAGCCGTATGTGACATTGATGCATTACCTGAAGAATTGAAAGGAGTTGTACATGCCTTCTGTAAAGAGCATGTGTACTATGTATCATGATTATCATACAACAAGGGGAATTGGTCTTAGCTGATCGAATCCTTATCGGAGATTTATTAATTGATGGCGACAAAATTGTCGCCATCGATGAACACGTTCCTGTTCCAGAAGGGGCTAAAGTAATTGATGCAAAAGGTTGCTACGTATTCCCAGGATTTATAGATCCTCATACGCACTTTCAAATGACCAATGCTTTAGCATCGACCGCGGATGATTTTGATAGTGGTACGAAGGCTGCTATCCTTGGTGGGACTACTTCAATTATCAATTTTGCTTCTCCTGAGGATGGCTCCCTTTGTAAAGGATTAGAGATTCATAAGGAGCGTGCCGTAGGGCATTGTTCCTGTGACTACAAATTCCATATGGAGCTTGTAGAAATCAATGATACGGTGGCCAGTGAAATCCCAAAAGTGGTTAAAGCTGGTGTATCATCCTTTAAGGTATATTTAGCTTATGGGTTCCGTTTAACGGACCGAGAAATTTATGACGCTATTGAAGCTATAAAACCAACAGGCGCACTTGTAGGGGCTCACTGTGAAAATGGGGACCTCATCGATGCACTCGTAGCTGATAAGCGTAAGCGCGGTGAGTTAGATATAAGTAATCATCCACTTACGAGACCAGCTATGATTGAATCGGAATCGATTAAACGATTTAGTACAATCGGCGCTTCTCTAGAGTATCCAGTACATGTTGTGCATGTAAGCTCTAAGGAAGGGGTAGAAGAAATCCTTCGAGAACGTGCACTAGGGCATGCAGTGACTTGTGAAACATGTCCACAGTATTTGGTACTTGATGAATCACGATATAGCTTGCCTGATTATGAAGGCGCTAAATACGTGATGAGTCCACCTCTTAGAACTGAAGTAGATCAAATGATATTGAAGGACGCTTTAGTAAATGGTACTTTCCAAACTATTGGCTCCGACCATTGTAGCTTCAATTTTGAAAGTCAAAAATTAAAAAGTCGTCATGACTTTACCCGTATTCCTGGTGGCATCCCAGGTGCAGAGGAACGGGGCATCGTCGCTTATGATGTATTGGTAAACCAGTGTAACATGAGTGCCGTAGATTTTATGAAATTAGTTAGTGAAAACCCAGCAAAACTATATGGCATGTATCCTAAGAAGGGCACATTAGCTGTAGGTAGTGATGGGGATATTACAATCGTAGATAAGAACGTAAAGCACGTTCTTTCAATAGAGTCCGCCCATACAAAGGCTGACTACATACCTTATGAGGGACTATCCGTAACCGGCAAGGTTCGTGATGTAATCCTCAGAGGTCACCATGTGGTACAAGATGGATCTTTAACAGAATCATATCTTGGTGAATGTATTCCTTAAAGAAAGGAGGGCTATATATGTACCGCTTTCAAGTGAATGGCACCTATCATGAGGTTCAAGAGGATCAGCGTTTAATTGATTTCTTGCGAGCTGATTTGAAATTGACGGGCACCAAAGAAGGTTGTAGTGCTGGTGCTTGTGGTACGTGTACAGTAATTATAGACGGAAAAAAGGCTAAGGCTTGTGTAAGTAAATTATCCCAATTAGATGGCAAATCAATTATAACTATTGAGGGCTTAACTGATAGGGAGAAAGCGGTATACACCTATGCTTTTGGTGAATGCGGAGCGGTGCAATGTGGTTTCTGTATACCAGGTATGATTATTAGTGCAAAAG
>NZ_CALLVP010000143.1 GCF_938010505.1 uncultured Veillonella sp.
ATAGTTGTTTTACCTGTACCAGGACCACCCGTTATAAGAGAAAACTTTTCAAAAAATGAGAGCTGTATAGCTTCTTTTTGAGCATCACCAAAAGTAATGTAGTTGTCTCGTTCAAACTTTTCAATAAAACTAGGAATATCTAATGCGATTGGATCAGCTTCTAATAGAAACTCCCGAGTATAATGGACACCTTCCACTTCAGAAACATACATCTCTGGCGGATAGATATATAATATATCTTCATAATACGTGCTATACAGTGCACCTTGTTCTAGAAGGCTTTCAATAAAATTAGCAATATCATCTACATCAGTTTGTAATAGCTCATCTAAGCGACCGATAAGTCGATCTACGGGTAAGCATGTATGACCTTGATTATCTAAACTGCGTAAAATCCATTCTAAACCAGCCTCTAAACGGCGTGTATCACTGCCAGTGACACCTAAATGTTCGGCCAAAGTATCGGCCGTACCAAAAAGCATATCTGGAGCTACACGTAACAAGATATAAGGATTATCCTCTATAACTGCAACTGACTGCACACCATAATAGGTATATACAATACGACTCCATTTCGATGAAATGTGATGACTTTCAAAAAAATGATTTAAATCGGATAAAATACCTTCACCAAGTAAGGTATTAAATAATTCATCCTTAACACTTTTCCGGAGACCTGGAACATCTTTAATCTCTTCTGGACGTTCTTCCCGTAAAATTTCTAAAATACGAATCCCAAAATACTCTAGTATCTTCTCTACGGATTTTTCACCAAAACCTTTTATGCCTAAATTTAACAAATAATTTTTGGCAGCACCCATATTATCAGGTTTTAACTTTTCGACACTGCTCGCATCAAATTGGCGACCGTACTTTTCATGTTCTACATAGCGGCCCCGTACTTCAATGTCTTCCCCTTCTTTAGGAGACTCAAATTTGCCAGTACAAGTAATGTATTCCTCATTATAATCTTTCAGGATAAACACGCAATATGTACGTTGTGTATTCTCATATATAGTTCGGTATACAAATCCTCGTATGGCGTCCATTATTTCTCCGTATTAGGCAAGGCTTCAATAATTTCTTGCACTGCATCGGTAATGCTGCCTTCGTTACCAATTTTGATATGTGCCACTGCTTCGTATAGAGGGTATCTTTCTTCATATACATTAAAAATATATTCGATACTTTCTTTTACAAGCGGACGAATCTCAAGATCCAAATCATCTAAAATATGATTTACATCGCGGTTTACGAATACAACAAGACCATTATTTCGCATCAATTTAACAGTTTTATCATAGGTAACAGTGCCGCCACCTGTAGCAATGACAGATGGTTTATTATGAATTAATTCTTTGATTGTACTATATTCATATTCACTGAAAGCATCTTTACCATCGTAAATATAGATATTTTGAACGGATTTACCTACTTTATCTTGAATCGTTTGGTCTAAGTCAAAAAAATCTCGCCCCAACTCTTTAGCTAGAACTTTACCAACAGTAGTCTTACCTGCACCAGGCATACCAATGAGAAAAATATGCTTATGCATGTGTTCTTTCAAGAATTCATTACTCATAGAAACGACAGTTTTTATATAATTTTCAATATAAGGTGCTAACACTTCATTTTTACAATTTTGAGTATGTAAAGCAACGATGCTATCATCTCGTTCTTCATCAATAAGCGGCAAATGATGTTCATCCTTATATTTACCAATTTCTTTAATCAATGTGAGTCGTTTTTCAAACTCCGTAACTAATACAGAATCAATACTATCTATTTGTTTACGAGCTTCCTTAATATCCATGAGAACCCCCTTTTTTATGCATTAGCTAAAATAGCTAGAGCCTGTTCTTCATCTACCTTCATTTGATCGATAAGATCTTGTAAGTTATTAAATTTAACTTCCCCTCTAATATAAGAAATGAATTGTACAATTACTTCTTTTCCATATATATCCTGGTCAAAGTTAAAAACGTGTACTTCACATCTATGGTACTGGTTTTTAAAGGTTGGATTATCTCCAATATTGCCTACCCCATCATACCAAATACCATCAATACATACACGATTAGCATAGACTCCATCTGGAGGTGTAGCCATTTCATTAGGAAGTAATAGATTCAATGTTGGAAATCCTAATGTGCGTCCCCGTTGATCACCTTTAATCACAGTTCCTTTAAACTGGAATGGCCTACCTAGCCAATGATTTGCATCCTCCAAACGTCCTTCATGAATAGCCTTTCTAATTTCTGTACTAGAAATAGGTGTACTACGATCATCACATGGCAATAAAGGCTGTACAAGAACTCGTATATTCTTATCCGCTACCACCTGTTTCATATATTCTGGATTGCCAAGCCCCTTTGCACCAAATGTAAAGTTTTCACCAATTACAATGGCGTCCACATTCATATCATTGCAGAGATCATGTAAGAATTCATCTGCAGTCATTTTTAATAATGCTTCAGTCATAGGTAACCGTAAAATATAGTCAACTTTGAGCTCTTCTAGCACAGTATCCATAATCGCTTCTTGAATCACCCGTTTAGGTACTCGTTCTGGATGTAATATAGTCAACGGATGATGCTCGAAGGTAATGATGATACTTACGCCATTGACTGATGTAGCTTCTTCAACAGCCTTACGTATAACTCGTTGATGCCCTCGATGAATGCCATCAAAGGTACCAAGGGCATATACTTTTGTATCTTTGATTTGACGTAGTTCATCAAACGAATGTATTTGCTTCATACTTATCCTTCAATAAAAATATTTTTTTCCACTTTTAATGTGTGGTTTGTTCGTTTCATAATACCAATAAAACCATTCGGTCCATAAGCTCTATATAAATTATCTAGCTCGGTGAAAGAAAATTCACTTTCAATAGGTAATTCCTTCCCTTGCACCATCATTTTTAATTGTACACTATTTACAGTCACTTGTGAAAGATGAGAAACCGCCGTATCCGTTGGTAATATAAGGCTTTCACCATGTAACATTAATTCTTCAGCTATCTTAGCAGAGCTGATCTCAAAAGGTCCTACTTTAGTACGCGCCAAAGAAGTCATCGTGCCAGGTATACCTAAAGCAATACAAATATCGCGTAATAATGAGCGAATATAAGTCCCCCCTGAGCAAGTCACGCGAACCGTGAAAAAAGGGAATCCATAGGCTATGAGCTCAATATTTTTAATATGAATTTGACGTAATGGCAGTTCTACAGGAATACCTTTACGAGCATATTCATAAGCTCGAATGCCATTTACTTTAATAGCTGAATACTTAGACGGTCTTTGGTCTTGAGCACCTGCAAATTTTTTCAGGGTACTAACCAGTTCTTCAAAGCTTGGTTTAACCATAGTTGCTGAGATCTCTGTAGATTGAATAGCTTGATTCAATACAACGCCATCACGCAATACCATATCATTATCTGGCAATACAGTTTGTCCTGAGCTATCTTCAGTATCTGTAAAAGTACCCAATTTACATTCTGCTACATAAGTTTTATCAAAACCCTCCGTGTATTCTATAAGGCGTGTTGCCTTTCCAAGAAATACAGGTAACACACCATAAGCCATAGGATCTAATGTACCACTATGTCCAATGCGCTTTTCTTTTAAAATACGACGACAAATAGCAACGGCGTCATGACTCGTAATACCAGGTGGTTTTAAAAAAGGTAAAACCCCATCCATTACTTAATCACCTCAATAAGAGCCTTTTTTGCATCTTGTAACGGCAAATTAATGGTGCAACCAGCAGCGCGAATATGACCGCCGCCACCAAAATGGCTTGCCACAGTATTCACATCAATACCTTTAGAGCGCAAACTTACGCGCGTTCTATCATCAGCTTCAGCTTTCAATAAAATTGCCACATCTACAGTATCAACATTTCTAATAATATCTACAAAACCATCTGTATCATTACTTAGAATATTCATGGCCTCACGATTTAGCTCGATAGTGGCCACTGTATTATTCTTATGGAATTCGATAGTTTGCATAACTTGTTTTGTTAATTCTAGGCGACTGGCAGATACGGCTTCAATAGTTTCAGAAATAACATTTGGTCTAGCCCCTGCAGCGACACATTTGGCAGCCATCTTAAGGGTATTCGCCGTAGTATTACTAAACTTAAAGAAACCGCAGTCCGTAGCTATCGCCATATATAACGCGGTACCCATAGACTCAGTGATAGGCCAATTCCATTTTGTACATAAGTCGGTGACAATTTCACCAGTAGCAGCAAAATCAGGCTTTAAATATAGATGATCTGCAAATTCTGTATTAGAAATATGGTGATCTATATTAAAAATAGGTGCACTCCAGAGTGCACCTACTTTGCCAATTCGCTCATACGTGCTAGCATCCAAAACCATTAGCATATCAATATCAACTGGATTAGTTTCAAAATACGCTACATCATAGATGTGGTCCGTATATCGTAAGAATGAGTATTTCTCAGGAACTACATCATCCACTACCATATATACAGTTTTACCTTGCCCAGCAAGGGCTTCGTAAAAGGCAACCATGGAACCGATAGCATCGCCATCAGGTCTAACATGGACGGTTAGCATAATAGAATTAGCTTCACACAGAGCCATATGTAATTGATTAATAGTAATCTTACTCATGTTCTGTATCCTTTGCTTTAATTTGTTTCTTCGTCCTTTTTGATTTCATTCAAAAGGGATTCTATATGCATGCTATAGTCTAAAGACGTATCCTTATCAAAAGTGATAGAAGGAACGTGGCGCAATTTAAGTACTTTGCCAAGCTCAGTACGAATATGTCCAGCTGCATGCTTTAATGCAATAAGAGTATCTTGTTTTTCCTTATCGGAACCAAACAAGGAAACATAAATCGTAGCTTCACGCAAATCACCTGTTACATGAACATCCGTAATTGTGGTAAAGCCGATGCGAGGATCTTTCAACCCGCGCATCAACATTTGACTTACCTCTTGTTTGATAAATTCTTGTAATTTTCTGACACGAACGTCACTCATATATACCTCCTAGAATTGAGGTGCAACTTCTTCCATTAAGTATGCTTCGATAACGTCGCCTTCCTTCACATCGCGGTAACCTTCCAAGGAAATACCACATTCAAAGGATGTTTTAACCTCTTTCACTTCGTCTTTGAAGCGGCGTAAGGAGTCAACCTTACCTTCAAACACAACGATGCCATCACGGATCAAGCGAACTTCAGAGTCATTAGTAATGCGACCTTCAGTTACATAAGAACCTGCTACAATAGCTTTAGGTGTAGAGATAACTTGACGAACTTCTGCACGACCGACGATAACCTCTTTGAATTGAGGAGCTAGCATACCACGCATCGCAGACTCAACGTCGTTGATAGCATCGTAGATTACGCGATATGTACGAAGGTCAACTTTTTCATTTTCAGCAGCACGGCGGACATTAGCATCAGGACGTACGTTGAAGCCCATTACGATTGCATTAGATGCAGAAGCCAACATGATATCGGATTCATTAATAGCACCTACAGCTGCATGAACAATAACGATACGTACTTCAGGGTTTTTAATGCCTTCTAAAGATTGACGCAATGCCTCTACAGAACCTTGAACATCAGCTTTGATAATGATGTTAAGGTCTTTTAACTCACCTTGTTGAATTTGGTTGAAAATATCATCCAATGTAACTTTGTGAGTAGATTGTAATTCTTGAACGCGTTGTTTAGCAATACGTTTTTCAGCGATTGCACGTGCCTCGTTGTCATCCATACCGTTAATAATTTCACCGGCTTGTGGAACTTCAGAGAAGCCCAAGATTTCTACTGGCATGGATGGACGAGCAACTTTTACTTTTTCACCGCGCTCATTTGTCATGGCACGAACTTTACCGTACGCAGTACCAGCAAGTACTGTATCTCCTACACGAAGAGAGCCTTTTTGTACCAATACTGTACATACGGCACCACGGCCTTTATCAAGTTGAGCCTCGATAACTACGCCATATGCCTTACGGTTAGGATTAGCTTTCAACTCCATAACCTCTGCTACGAGCAAGATATTTTCGAGCAAGTCGTCGATACCTTGTTTTTGTTTAGCAGATACTGGAACCATGATTACATCGCCACCCCATTCTTCTGGTAAAAGTCCATGTTCAGACAATTGTTGTTTTACATGGTCTGGGTTAGCACCTGGTTTATCCATTTTATTGATGGCTACGATAATAGGTACTTCTGCAGATTTAGCATGGTTGATAGCCTCGATAGTTTGTGGCATTACACCATCGTCGGCAGCTACTACGAGAACCGCGATATCTGTAGATTTCGCACCACGTAGACGCATAGCAGTAAACGCTTCATGGCCTGGTGTATCAAGGAATGTAATTTTATTGTCGTTGTAACGAACTTGGTATGCACCGATATGTTGAGTGATACCGCCAGCTTCACCAGCTGTTACGTTAGTTTGACGAATTACGTCCAACAAGGATGTTTTACCATGGTCAACGTGACCCATAATAGTTACTACAGGAGGACGCGGCTTTAATGTTTCTGGTGCATCTTCAATTTCGATAACATCTGTAGGATCTTCTTCTGGTTCTACTTCAGTTACAGTTACGCCAAACTCTTCAGCTACGATAGTAGCTGTGTCTACATCAACCTCTTGGTTAATGCTTGCCATAACACCTAAAAGCATCAATTTTTTGATGATTTCAGATACTTCGCGCCCCATTTTTTCAGCTAATTCTTTAACAGTTAAAGGACCGCTTAATTCAATTTCTGTAGCAATCGCAGCTTCAGCCTTACGTTCAGCTTCTGCTTTTTGTTGTAAGTACTGCTCGTTACGATGTTTTACGCGATTTTTTTTCTTTTGCATAGATGTAGATAACAAGGATTGAGGGCGGTTATTACCACCTTTTTTATTTTTCTTGTTACGGCGATCATTATTAGAATTGCGGTTATCGCTATTACGATTATCGTTGTTGCGATTATCATTATTACGCGCATCATTTGAACGACCGTTATTACGGTTATCATTATTGCGGTTGTTATTGTTAGGGCGATTGTTAGCGCGGTCACCACCATGTTGGTTTCCATCAGATTTACGTGTAGGCTCAGAGATTTGTACGTGACGTACATTGCCTTTTTTATGGTCCTTTTGTTTAGATTGATCGTCTTGTTTTTGACCAGCTTGTTTGTGTTTATCTTTTTTCTGTTCGTTAGAACGATTTGAATGCTGTTGTTTATGTGATGCAGCTTCTTGTTTATGAGCTGCAGTTGGAGCAGATTTTGATTCTACCTTTTTTTCTGTTTTTTGTGCTACTTTAGGAGCTTCAGATTTTTTACCTAATTGTTTTTTTACAATTTCATAACCTGAATCATCTACAGAATTAACTGCTTTAGTAACATTAATATTATGTTGTTGCAAGATAGAAATGACCTGCTTACTTTCTACGCCGAACTCTTTGGCGATTTCATGAACGCGCTTTTTGGACATCTACATACCCCCTTATTATCGATCAATCTCTTTAAGTAATGCCTTTGCAAATCCATCATCTAATACGGCGACTACTACCCGAACTTCCTTACCAATGGCCGTTCCTAAAGCCTCTTTATCGGCAATACTGTGAAGTGGAATGTGATGGGTTTCTGCTAATTGAGTATATTTCTTTTCATTATTGGCTGCACAGTCACCAGCGAGAAGTACCAATTTCGGTTCCCTTCGCTTTATAGCTTTTTCTACGATAAAATCACCAGAAATAACTTTTCCTGCTCGTTGCGCTAAGCCTAAGAGATTTAAAATTTTATCTTCATTCATGTATATCAGTGATTACTCATTCTCTTGTAAATCACGTTGTAACGCTTCATATATCTCTTTAGATACGCTATGCTTTAAGGACCGTTCTAATCGTTTTGCCTTATAGGCCTGCTCAAAACATGACATGGACTCACATAAATATGCTCCACGTCCTGGTGCTTTGCCGCTGCGATCAATAGTGATATTGCCGTCTGGACTCAAGGCTACGCGAATCAATTCTCGTTTTGCCTTAGGGTCACCACATCCTACACAAGTACGCATAGGTTGGGATTTTGGTTTCATGACTATTCACCATCCTCAGCATTGCCGAAACCTGTGAAAGGTTCTTCAGCAGCTTGAGTTTCACTTTTAATATCGATTTTCCAGTTAGTCAACTTAGCCGCCAAACGAGCGTTTTGGCCAGCTTTACCAATAGCTAAAGATAATTGGTAATCAGGCACTACTACATAAGAAGCTTTTTCTTCTTCGCTTACATCTACAGATACAACCTTTGCAGGACTCAGGGAGTTAGCAATATAAATTGCTGGATCTTCATCCCATTTAACAATGTCAATTTTTTCATCGTGTAATTCATCAACGATATGTTGTACACGTTGTCCTTTAGGACCTACGCAAGCACCTACAGGGTCAACATTTTCATCTCGACTATATACGGCGATTTTAGAACGCATCCCCGGCTCACGAGCTACAGACTTAAGCTCTACTACGCCTTCAAAGATTTCTGGAACCTCTAGCTCAAATAGACGTTTCAATAAACCTGGATGTGTGCGAGAAATCATAATTTGAGGGCCTTTCGTAGTTTTCTTAACCTCTACGATATAGCATTTAATACGATCTCCTTCACGGTATGTTTCAGTAACAATTTGCTCAGTTGAAGGCAAAATCGCTTCTGTTTTACCAAGATCGATAAATACATTTTTACCTTCAACGCGAGTAATAACGCCAGTGATGATATCTCCTTCACGACTGTAATACTCTTCGTATACTACACTGCGCTCAGCCTCTTTTAAACGTTGAATAAGCATTTGTTTAGCAGTATGGGCAGCACTACGGCCAAAGTTGGCAGGAGTTACATCTACTTCTACTACGTCACCAATCTCAAAACGTTTATCTTTTTTGCGAGCGTCCAACAAGCTGATTTCTGTTTCAGGTAATTCAACAGTTTCTACAACTTGTTTTTTAGCCATTACTTTATAAACGCCTGTTTCGCGGTCAATCACAACGTACGCATCTGGGTTAGATGTTGGTTCTTTGCGATATGCTTGCAACAATGCAGCCTCTAAGGATTCAAAAATAACCTCAGGAGCAAAACCTTTTTGCTTTGTAAGCACCATTACCGCTTGAATTAATTCTTGACTCACTCGTATGCCTCCATATATTAAAAATCAAGATGTAATCGAATTTGTGCAATGGTAGAACGTTCAAATGTTATGCTTTCACCATTGATAGTAAAGTCGATAGTTGAGTCTGTAAAACCTTGTAATGCACCAGTAAATTGTTTACTGCCATTAATCGGCTTAAACAGCTGAATATCTACGTCACGGCCATTATAGCGAACTAAGTCCTTATCTTTTTTAAGAACTCGATCAAGACCAGGAGAAGATACCTCCAATAAATAGTTTTCCGTAATTGGATCCTTTTCGTCGAGGACAGCACTTAATTTTTCGCTCACCAACTGACAGTCATCCAAATCTACACCACCTGGTTTATCGAGGTAGACACGTAAATACCAATCGCGTTCACGCACATAGTCTACATCGACGAGTTCCATATCGGTGCCGGCTATAATACCTTCAACTACAGAGGATACAAACTCCTCCACTGCTTCTCTTTTCATAGCCATCGCCTCCTTACTTACTACATCTTGTATATATCTCTTGATTCTAAATTACTCTAAAATTGAGCTAATCATAAATGAAAGAGTGGACATAAGCCCACTCTTTTAAAAGATTTATATAAAAGTCATATATAGTATATCACATTTACTATGTATATACAAATTCTACGCTTTCTAATGGGCATTAAAAAAAACAATCCCACATAAGTCATTCTATAAAAACAAAAAATGACAAAAAATAGCATAGTTAAATCTATCCAAACTTTAATCAACGCGCTCATTCAAGCCTTTCAGTATAGCACCTAAATGCTCACGCAATAGCACTGCTAAATCATCTAGATTTTTTGCATCTAAATGATGGTCAATTTCTGGATAGCTTTTATAACGAAGTTCCGCAAAGTACTCATCACGCAATTCATTATAATACAATAGTAAGCCTGTACACTCATCCATCTTGCGGTATTCGCCAATGATAAAAGACCCATTAATCATGCGAATCGCATGGGCTGGATCAATATCGCGTACAAAACCTTCTAACTCTTCAGGCATAACTTGTGAGAAGTCCCATTCAGGAATTCCTCGGCGACGATAAGTAAAGGTAAAGTTATTAAAAGGTTCTATTAACATATTGGTTAACCCTTTTACACATCGTTCTTGTAACCCTGTCCAAAAGGACTCTAAATTAGTGCTCACAAAGGAAATGTCCACAAAGGAAAATAGTGGCATTTCTATATGTACTGTATAGTCCTCTACCTCTTTATCATATAAGGCTGACCAACGCCATCCCAAATCGTTTTGATAGTGGAAAATAGGTACCTTCAATACGTCTTCACCAGCACTAATACGATTAGCTAACTTTGTATAGTCACTTTCAGTAGAGGTAACTAGTGTAAAGCCTTCAATAGATTGAGGCAACCAGGAATAGTCTAAGGCTTTACAAGCTTCAATAATCGTTTCCATATAATGCCTCATATTTTTCTTGATACTGTAAGACTGCTTTTACATAGCTACGAGTCTCAGGAAACGGAATCGTATCAACCATTCCATTCCAGTTATTTTCGTGAATCCACGATTCCACATGACCACGACCAGCATTATAAGCAGCTAATGCTAGTACTTGATCCCCATTAAACTCCTTCAGCAAATGACCTAGGTACCAAGTACCTAGCTCAATATTTATAGTAGGTTCTTTTAATTGACGATCTGTATAATTGCCATGCCCAACTTGTTGTGCCACCCAACGAGCTGTATCTGGCATGAGTTGCATCAATCCAAGCGCACCGGTTTCAGACTCCGCTGTGTTTTTATACTTGCTTTCAGCTAAGATAACACTAGCCACCAAAGATGGCGGCACCTGTTCTTTCTCAGCTGCAGCTATAACTTCCTCTTTATAGTTAAAGGGATACGCGATTTGACGCGCCAAAGGATCATCTAGGTATGTAAAATAAAACCACCCAAGTACGACACAGGATAGTGCCGTTGCCGTTGCACGTTTCATATATCCCCCTTTCTACATATAAACTAAAAATAGTCATCAAAATCTAACATATAACAAATGCTAAACTAATATTATGCTAAGTTTTATGGGCTTATTATACCATTTATTACTATTATTTATATACTAAATTTGACACATAAAATGGCAATTATCGATTTTCTTATAGAGCCGATTCGATACGCTCATTCCAGATGGTATCTAATTGTTCCTTTAAATCCAAAGGTGTACCATTATTATCAATGATTACATCCGCATAAGGACGTTTGTCATCAAGACGCATTTGACTCTTAATACGAGCCAATGCATCCTCTTTGATAAATCCATTGCGGTTCATTAAGCGCTCAATTTGAGTCGACTCATTCACATATACAAGCCACACCTCGTCCATCATGGTATACCATTCTCCTTCGATGAGTAAGGGAATATCATATAGTAAAACTGGTGTATGTAGTGCCTCATAATGAGCAGTGAGCTCCATAATTCGATTTTGAATATGCTCTTTTAAACAATCATTCAATTGTTGGCGTTTTTTTTCATTATGAAATATAATAGCCCCTAATGCTTCTCGGTTTAATGTCCCATCATCGTGCAATACATCGGCTCCAAAAACAGCTACAATTGCTTCTAGCCCTTTGGTACCAGGCTCTACAACTTCACGAGCCACAATATCAGCATCGATATACGGTATACCTTTATCCTTAAAATATGTAAGAACTGTACTCTTGCCAGATGCAATGCCACCAGTTAAGCCAATTTTAAACATATATACCTTCTATTTTTTATAAATATATATTACTTTACTAATGCCCAGTTTTCTGCATGATGTACGTCTACAATAAGAGGTACTTGTAGCTCTACAACAGATTGCATTGTACTACGTAATAATTCTTCTATAGCTTCTAATTCAGAGTTAACCACTTCAAGTACTAGTTCGTCATGTACTTGTAATAAAAGTCGAGACTTAAAGTTTTGTTCTTCTAATTTTTGCTCCACTTGGTTCATGGCTAACTTAATAATATCTGCAGCAGTACCTTGAATTGGCGTATTCATTGCGGTTCGTTCAGCAAAGGAACGACGGTTAAAGTTACGACTATTAATATCAGGTAACTCGCGTTGACGACCAAACATAGTGCGAACCTTTCCTGTTTCATGAGCCTCTTGAACCATTCGATCCATATATTCTTTAACCTTAGGATAACGGCTAAAATAAAGTTCAATATAGTTTTTAGCTTCACCACGTGTAATACCAAGGTCACGAGATAAACCAAAGTCAGAAATACCGTAAATAATACCGAAGTTAATAGCCTTTGCATGGGAGCGTTCTTCGCTAGTTACATCATCTTGAGCTTTACCAAGCACCTCTGCCGCAGTAAAACGGTGAATATCCTTGCCTTCTACGAAGGCTTTAATCAATGCTTCATCGCCAGATAAATGGGCTAAAATGCGCAACTCAATTTGGGAGTAATCGGCACTCACCAATGTATCATATCCAGCACCCGGATAGAATAAGGCACGAATTTCACGGCCTTTTTCAGTACGAACAGGAATATTTTGCAAGTTCGGATCAGATGAGCTAAGTCGACCTGTAGCCGTAACCATTTGATTGAAAGTCGTATGAATACGACGAGTCTTATCATTAATAAGAACTGCCAAACCTTCGCAATAGGTAGATACTAATTTAGCAACAGAACGGTATGCCAAGATTTTTTCAACAATCGGACTTTCGTGACGAAGCATATCCAGTACTTCCGCATCTGTAGAATAGCCGGTCTTAGTTTTCTTAATGATTGGCAAGTTCATCTTTTCAAACAAGATTACACCCAATTGTTTAGGTGAATTAATATTGAAAGTTTCTCCGGCTAGTTCATAAATCTCTTGTTGTACTTGAGCTAGTTCCTCTTTAAAGCGAGCCGTTGTTTCCGCCAACTTCTCTGTATCGATATAGATACCATTCTTCTCCATCACTACTAAAGTATGAATCAAAGGCAACTCAATCGTTTCATATAAAGACCATAACTCCTCACGACGTGCAGATTCACAAGCTACTTCGTTCATGGCGAGTAATGCTTTCACCATGGATACGCATTCTACATCTACACTACCGCTAGCAATGCTAGGTACAGAGAAACGCTCAGTTAGATAAAGATATCCATAATTAGTACGTGTAGGATCTAATAAATACGCAATGAGAGACATATCGTGAACACGAACAGTTTTATCAGCATTAAACAAAGAGATCTCAGCAGGCACATCTGCACCAAAGGCTTCGATAATCTCCTTAGTTTGAGTTGTAACAATGACTTTAGCACCTTGTAAAACAGCTAAAACAGCTTTAGTATCATCTGTTTTTACAATAGTATCACCATTAGATAGATACATATTCGTTACCGTTCTAAATGGTGTTTTTCCATCTAATATAACATGTACTGCTACCGTCTTATCTTTATAGAAGTCGGCTGTTAATGCTTTAGCATCTACTAAATCATCTAAGGAAATCTCCTCTTGTGGTGCAAATAAAGAGCCTAGATCTCCAAAAGCTGCTTCCTCGCCCCCCATTACTTGAGCAATACGAGGTGTTAATTTAGTAAAGCCTAAAGTTTCAAATAAAGGCTGTACTTCAGAAGTATGGAAGTTTTGTACAAAATCTTCTACTTTATAAGATAACTCCATATCTGTTTTGATTGTTGCCAACTCACGAGATAAGAAGGCTAACTCTTTATTTTCTACGAGTCGCTCTTTTAATTTCTTCCCCGAAATATCTTCAATATGTTCGTATACAGATTCAAGATTGCCATATTCGGTAATTAATTTAAGCGCTGTTTTCTCACCTACGCCTGGTACACCTGGAATATTATCAGAAGAGTCTCCCATAAGCGCCTTCATTTCGATAACCTTATCAGGACCATAACCATAAAGTTCCTCCATATTATCTAGAGTAACTTCTAACATGTCAGAAATACCTTTTTTAGTTAAGAACACATGGCTATGTTCTGTTACAAGCTGTAAATTATCGCGGTCACCTGTAATAATTTGGACAGCCATCTCAGGGGCTCCAAACTTTTTACTCAAGGATCCAAGGATATCATCCCCTTCAAAACCTTCTTCTTCGATGACACAAATGCCCAATGCTTTTAATACATCTTGAATTAAACTAAATTGTGGACGCAAATCCTCAGGTGCATCTGGACGATTTCCTTTGTATTCACTATACATTTCAGTACGGAATGTTTGACGACCTTTATCAAAAGCTACGGCAATATAGTCAGGATTAATTTCTTCATACAATTTAATGAGCATTGTCAAGAAACCATATACTGCATTGGTTGGTGTTCCCAAAGCGGATTTTAATGGTGGTAATGCAAAAAATGCACGGAATAACAAACTGCTGCCATCTATAATCATTAATTTTTTCATAATACACCTCACTTAATTCTATTCTTCATTATAACATAAGGACCCTTTTAACTTTCATAAATAAAAATTAATATATTGTTACACTAGAAAATGAGTAAGTAATTTGATTTTAAAAACCACATATATGCTTTCCTTAATAAACAGTAGAAAATGTTTTACAAATCATGTCATTAAGGAAAATATTGGGCTGAAAAGTCCTTGCGTATCAATATTTGGTATGATATAATCATTCAGGTATAAGAAACGATTTTTAAGGAGGTGACTCAATTGCCAAACATTAAATCCAGTATTAGAAGCGTAAAAACGGATGCTGAACGTCGTGCGAAAAACGCCGCTGTAAAATCTCAAATTCGTACAGCAGCTCGTAAAACCGTTGAAGCTGTTCAAGCAGGCGCAGTAGAAGAAGCAAAACAAGCACTTGTTCA
This sequence comes from uncultured Veillonella sp., assembly GCF_938010505.1. GTDB lineage: Bacteria > Bacillota > Negativicutes > Veillonellales > Veillonellaceae > Veillonella. The sequence goes on from NZ_CALLVP010000143.1 coordinate 14,984, forward strand.
TGCTACTAGCGTAATTGATAAAGCAGCCTCCAAAGGTGTACTTCATAAAAACACTGCAGCTCGCAAAAAATCTAACCTTGCAGCTAAAGTAAACGCTTTATAATTTTAAAAGCAAGCAAGACAGTCTCTCGGATATCCGTTGAGACTGTTTTTTTTATGCCCTTTTCTTATTTAATTATAAAATAATTTTTCGTTTATTATACAATTATATTTTTTTACGCCCTATGGGCAGATTAGAGGACTATTACTATGAGAACACTATTATTAATGCGTGGTGCTCCTGCTAGTGGTAAGTCTCAGTGGATTCGTGATAACAATCTTGAGGCTTACACCCTTGAAGCCGATCATTTCCGTATGCTTTTACGTAGCCCTTCCCTTAGTGAGAACGGCTGGTATATTTCACAAGAGGATAATGGTCCCGCATGGAAGCTCCTACTAGATTGTTTAGAAAAACGAATGAGCAATGGCGACTTTGTCGTCTTAGATGCTACCCACACTACATCTAAAGCTGTTAATGCTTACAAAGAATTGCTTAACAAATATAAATATACTGTATATTACTATGAACCAGATACATCCTTAGAGGATTGCTTAGCCCGTAATGCGGCTCGCGCCGATTACAAACGCGTGCCAGAGCAAGTTATTCATCGTATGTACAAAATGATTAAAACAAGTACATTACCAAAGTTTTGTAAAAAAATTAACTCTATTGATGAAATCAACAATTACTTCACGGTTAATCTAACAAATAGATATGATCGTGTGCGTGTTATCGGTGATATTCACGGTTGCTACACCGCATTACAACAAGCTATTACACCATGGGATGAAAAAACATTATACATCTTCTGCGGTGACTATTTAGAACGCGGTATTGAAAATAAAGAAATGATGTACGAAATGATGCGTCTCAGCACATTGTCTAATACAATTATGTTAGAAGGCAATCACGAGCGACATATTGCAAACTTTGCATTCCATACAAATTTAGATCGTTCCAAACGCTTTATGAAAGATGTGGTAGCACCTATCGTAAAGGATATGACGAAAAATGAAGTGGAATCACTCCAACGAGAACTGCGACTCTTTTATAAATCACTTCGTCAATGTTATCCATTTAGCTTTCATGGCAAAAAATATTTAGTTTCCCATGGTGGTATCTCCTATGTGCCTAATATGACCTTCATAGCTACCTCAACCTTTATTAATGGATTTGGAGCTTACGAAACAAATATCGCTAATATCTATGATACTAATTACGAGCAAAACATGTGTCAGAACTTCATTCAAATTCACGGTCATCGTGGCGTTCCAGATGGAAAGTACTCCTTCTGTTTGGAAGGAGAAGTTGAGTTTGGTGGAGAACTAAAATACATTGATATCACAGCTAATACTTTCACAAAAAATGGAATTAAAAACGATGTATATGATAAAGATTATATGCGCCATGAATTCCAAAATATGACACAACATGTCATCTTCACACAAAATGAAGATATTAATATTATTGGCAATTCAAAATTAGTAAAAGTAAAACAATGTTTCCCTAACCTATATTCCTTGAACTTTACCTCTCGTGTATTTCATAAACGATTATGGAATGAAAGTACAGTACAAGCTCGTGGATTATTTGTGGATCGAATTACAGGAGATGTGAAATTACGTAGTTATAATAAATTCTTTAATCTTGGTGAGCGCCCAGAAACAGAGTTAGATAATCTAGCTAATATTCTCTCCTTCCCAGTTGAAATTAGAACTAAAGAAAATGGTTACCTTGCCATTCTTGGCGTTATCAACGAAGAATTAGTATTTGCCTCTAAATCTACAACAGAGGGTATACATGTGGATTTATTTAAAAACCTCTTCCATAGATTACCTGAAGGCTTACAAGTAGAAATCAAAGATTTATTAGCACGTAATAACTGCTCTATGATATTTGAGGTCATCAGCCAAGAGGATACTCATATCATTAAATACGACCAAGACCATCTCTATGTACTCGATATGATTCAAAATACTCTAGACGTAAATGGTAAGCATATAGATGTCCCATTCTCTAGAGAAAAATTAGCTGAACTTTATACGATTTTACAAAAATATGACACTGACTTGATTTCCATTGTTAAAACAGTTCAACAAGTTTCTACCATGGATGAGCTTCAAGCCATCATAAATGAGGAGCTAAATTCATTCCATAAATCTGAAGGCTTTGTATTAGTCGATAGCAATGGTTTTATGACTAAATTCAAAGGTCCTTATTATAATACGTGGAAGCACAGACGAAATCGCATTCTAGAGCCATATCAAAAATTTGGTAAAATTCCATATGGAAACTGTAAAAATGAAGATGACACTAAATTTGCAGACTTCCTTGGTTCATTAGACTATGATGTGGTATGTAAGTCTACCATAGTTGATATTAAAGATATGATGGAAAATCAAGGCTTGCTATAATTAAATAAACTCATCCTGTTTTAAGGATAAAAGCAAAAGGGACTATAACCAAATAGTCCCTTGCTACTAAAAATAGCTATTAGTTGATTATATATAATCAACTAATAGCTATTTTTTCTGTATTTTTTTAAGGAAAAATGGCCCAAAGTACACATTCCATTGGTATATAATTTAGTAGGTATGAAAAAGAACAAAATAAATGAATTTAATTATAACAAATTATCCATACAATTTTTTGATAACAGTATTATAAGATTATATTCAATTATATATAAGAAATAGTTTCTATACAAAGCTACACTTTCAAAGAATTAAGAAATGAAGTCCCAATCCCCCATTGTTTCAATCCAAAGTTTTGCAATATGGTTTCCCCTATATCTGCAAAACTATGTCTATCACCCAAAGCTACTGAATGACTCATACTTGGACTATAAGCTAGCAAAGGCACCATTTCTCTCGTATGATCTGTACCTTTCCAAGTCGGATCATTCCCATGATCTGCGGTGATGAGAAGTAAATCGTCATCTTTAAGCAAGTCCAACAAACCACCTAATTGGTAATCAAAGTCTTCAATAGCACGCTTATACCCTTCTACATTACGCCGATGACCGTACAGACTATCAAATTCAACAAGGTTGACCATCATGAACCCCCGTGCAAAGCTTTGCCCCAATAGATAAGGAACTACGTTCATACCATGCGCGTTAGACTTTGTCGGATATGATGCATCCCAGCCAACATGAGCATAAATATCGCCGATTTTGCCAACTGCCACTGTCGAAATGTTTGCGTCTTGTAACTCTTGTTGCACCATTTTCTTTTCAGGCATGCGACTATAGTCATGACGATTTGAAGTACGTACAAAATGCCCTGGTGTACCAACAAAAGGCCGAGCTATGATGCGCCCCACATAATAATCACCGACACATACCTTATCGCGTGTAATTTGACACATGCGATACAACTCTTCTAAAGGAATGATATCCTCATGAGCAGCAATTTGAAAGACAGAATCCGCCGATGTATAAACGATTGGCTTACCTGTTCTTATATGTTCTTCTCCGAGGCGTTCAATAATTTCTGTTCCAGAGGCTACCTCATTACCAAGAAATCCATATCCCGTTTCTTTTGTGAAAGTATCCATCAGTTCCTTCGGAAATCCTTCATAAAATGTCGGAAATGGTACCGTTACAGGATGCCCCATCATCTCCCAATGACCACTTGTCGTATCTTTGCCGGAACTCGTTTCAGCCATACGACCATAAGCACCAATAACAGGCTCATCAAACGCTGAAATATCGGCAATATTAGCTAAACCTATGGATTTTAAATTTGGACAGCGAATAGGTCCTGCTACAGCTTCGATATGTCCTAATGTATTCGAACCTTCATCGCCGAATTTAATCGCATCGGCTGCATGCCCTATACCGACACTATCCATTACTAGTAGAATAATTCGATTATACATATGTACTCCTAAATCTATATGAGATTAGTTACTCATATAATGTAAAAATACTTTGTAACATATTACAGTTAAAATCATCAATATGAATTAATAAAATACATAATATATTGAAAGATAAAATTTCTAAAACTTACTTAAGATATGGCATAGCAAGCATAAGGGCCGCCAAAGATTTGCTATCCTTAATAGTCTCATTCTTGATAGCCTCCAATAGTTCTGGCAATGTGTAGTATTCTAACTCTACATATTCATCAGGATCCCAATTAGTTTCCCCCATGGTAAGCTCCTTAGCAAGATATAAATGTAATACTTCATTGCAGAAACCAGGACTCGTAGCAATAGTCCCTAGTGAGATCCATTGAGCTGCACGATAGCCTGTTTCCTCAGCAAGCTCCCGTTTAGCACAAACAATGGGTTCTTCATTTGGATCTAGTTTTCCTGCAGGTACCTCAAGTAATGGCTGCTGCAAAGCATATCTAAATTGACGTTCCATAACGATCTTATTATCCTCTGTTACCGCCACAATTGCTGTAGCTCCAGGATGATGCACCACTTCACGCCAGGCATCTTTACCATTTACATCGGCAATATCATAGGTAACTTGAATCAATTTACCATCAAATTTCACTTCACTAGACTTCTGTATTTCCTTACTAATTGCCATATATACCTCTAATCTTCAATTTTATGTAAAAACCCGAGCCTTCTTATACGTTGTAAAATTTCCTCTAAGTACACTTTATTAGGAACAATAAAATCAATATTATCCCGCGTATGACGCTGAACTGTAATATTGTCATCCATAATAGCAAGAATCTTTTCTCTTGTTGTAGGCTCCACCATTTGCTTTATTACAAAAAGAAATCCATTATCTATATCTTGTTGTACTTTATTGTACATGTCGCCTATACCAATATAGGAGCTGCCTTCCTTTTCTACTATAGTAGAAATAAAATCTATAAAACGTTGAGGTATATACACCTTATTATCTTCAAAAGCAACTCTTTCATATGGTTCGGCATACATATCAAGATTATCTACAATGATTAAATATAGTAAACGAGAATAAACTCTGTCCATTTCTATAGTATAACCAGGTAGCTTTCTATGTATATGATCTACTATATCCTGAACAGTAAATATATCACCCCGATCCATAACCTCTTTAATAGCAATATGGATACTATCCGTCATATTGGAAGGAATACCTGTATTAACAACGCTGCAATAATATAATTTTGATAATACATCTATACTAACTCGTTCATTGCGAACAATCTTTTTACTATGTTTCTCTTTCGTTAATAGGGACATTCTAAACTGCGTATCATAAATGTAATCATAATATTGCTCTTTTGCAATATAATCATCATTTGCCAATTGAGCTATATTATCGTGAATATCCTCTGGTAGCCAACTTATAAAAGATCGTGAAAGAAATACATCCCCAATATATACACAACCTTGATCATTGGCACGTTTTATAAATTCATGTATATATACAGGATCATTAAAAGGCTCTAAATATTCATGAGCCACATAATAATCGTTAGAGCTTAACACATTTTGGATGTTATCAATTTTATAGCTCGCTTTTTGACTTATCCGATTATCCAACCCCATCGTATCAGCTACGAGCTTCAATATATTCTTCGTATATAGAGTTCGTTCCATCAACGGCATCTCTAACTCTTTTTGCTCTGCATATTGCATGATTTCTCGATACTGCTCTAATCGTTTCCATCCAGGATACGTATTATACGATACATAAGCTATACCGTTGTCGGATAAATTCTTATTGCAGATAGATAGAATTTTATCTTTTACCACATCTGGAACCCAGGACCAAATACCATGTACAATAATATAGTCAAAAGTGCCGAACGATTCATCAATATCTAGAATATCCTTCTCAATCAAATGTATATTGGTAAGTCCCATCGACGTAATCAGTTCATTTCCCATCTTAATCTGGGAAGATGATAAATCGATGCCCGTAAAAGACGCTTCAGGATAATATAAAGCTTGAGAAATAATGTTCCCACCAAAAGAACATCCAAGCTCAAGGACACGAGCCTTTTTTAAAGGCACGGGATTTAATCCAAATAACAAAGCTCGTGCCGCTAAAGTGTTCAACGAGGTCGCCCCAAAGGGTTGAGAAATATATACTACATCTTCATAACTCTTTTTAAGTACCTTATTCTCATCCAATACGTGCATGGTATTTTGTGTAGTCTCAATGTCATTCCCCGTAACTGATGTACCTACGTTCTTATTTTGTTTAGACTCCTGTTTCATAAAGCCTCCCGAATGTTTCTAGTACAAGAACTATAATATAGTAGTATTTTAAAGAATAGCAATTTCAACAAGATTTACCATAATAAATTTATAATTAAAAGTACAATCTTAAAAATAAGACGCCATATATCTGCAACTAAAATAAATAATTGCAGATACTATATAACTTACAAAAAAATAATCCCTTTGTGATTAGAAATAAAAAATAATCAGATGATATATATGATAGGCTTAACAATTTTGATATTTTTAGCCTCTAGATACTTCACGATTTCAGTACAAGAATCTATAACATTAATAATACCAAAAAATCACAAAATAATAGGATAATTCGTTTAAATAGATTCTCCTATACTATCATTATATGAAGTATAGGATAGTAATTATAATTATATAGTAGAATCTATTAATTTAAACAGCAACCAATTTACTCAATACTTTCTGTTTTATACACTTATTAACCCCTTGTTAAACTTACGTCGTCCTGCTAGAATTTTAAATACTAATACAAGGCATACCAAATTAACCTAATATAACAATTTTATTATCTTTAGTAATAACTACAATAACCATTAAATAAGATACTAAATAAACTCAAGTCATAATATATTAATTACTATTTTTATCAACTATAATACAAATAGCTTTATTTAACTAAAAACTTTATCTCATTAGATTTTTGTATTTCTTTGCTATTTACCATAATACGCACCTTATAATTCATATATATTATAATAATGCCACAGAAAGTTTTAAAGATAATTCACTAGTTATCATCTTACAAATCTACCATTTTAATCTATTTATTTCTCATAATTTATAGTTGGTATTTATGTGATACACACATACAAACATTATATGTAAAGTAATCCATCTATATTTATATGCAAGAATAATTATTCATATTTCTTGAAATAATTATTCTACATTATAAAAAAATAATATAACAATTAATCCTACCATAAATAATAAAATATTATATCAAAGTCATAATTAACAAAAGATACCTAGGTTAAATACTTTAAAGCATTTTTTACTGCCTCATTATAAAGAAATTTAAAATCAGAAATTAAGTCATCAGAAAGTGAATTTTCAATCTTAGTTTTTAAATAAATGAAACTAGGGTTATTTATGACTAAAGCTGATAATGCCGCACTATAAGGCTTATTAGATTGTACCATTTCTAATATATTACATAATTTAGAGACAAGTGAATCTGCATTCCTTCCTATATCTTTTATTTTATAAATTTTATATAATTCCTCGAGATCAATTTGAAATGGAGTATAAATAGTATGATAATTTAAAGATAATTTAAATATATATCCATTTTTATAAATACTATTTATAAAAAATTCTCCAATTCCATTTTTATCAATACCTCTAAGTATATAATCTTTATCTATACCTATATATTCTTTTGGATCATCATCATATGGATTAACTAACCTATTGGTAACTGTATCCAAAGTACCTTTAGCACGATTACATTTAGAACAAGAAAGTAATAAATTTTCCCAGCAAACAACTTCATTAGGATATAAACTCTTAGGATGAAAGTGTTCAATGTGAAGATCCCCCTTATCACTTTTACATTCACAATAACAGCATTTCTCATGTGAAGATATCATTAGCGCTTCTTTTATATATGGCTGATTCCATACAGAATCATTAGGATTATCAATAAATCTTTGTGTTAATGAACTAATAGTTTCTTCATCAAGTTGTCTAGGCTTAGTTGGTCTAACAAGTTTAATCATCAAGAACTCCTTTAAGCTGATATTCTAGCAAAGCTAATTGGGGATTTGATGGATGTAGCATTTTTTTTAACTCAGAATAGCACTTCTGCGCTTTAACTTTATCCCTATTTTTAACGAATTTAATAAAGTCCTCTATATAATTTACATATAAGTCAGATTCAGTTTTATCATTCCCCATGACATATAATAGAATTTCCTCAAAAGTCCAGCCTTGTAATCCATATTCACTCAAATCTAATGAATTAACTGTTATAATTCCTTTATCATCAGATGATAAAGGAATTATCGCAGATTTACTTAAATTTTGTAAAATAGAAGGACTATGAGTAGATATAATAAATTGTGCATGTGGAAAAAGCTCACTTAATATTCCTATAATTTTACCTTGCCAAACAGGATGTAAATGTAAGTCAATTTCATCAATAATTATTATCCCATCAAACTCTTTAATATTATGTTTTCCATGATCAGAGTGATTTAGTCTATTGTCAAACCGTTCTTTTATTTCTTTTATAATGCCCCAAATTATATAAATACAACTTTTATAGCCACTAGATAAATATTCAAAAACAATTGGATTATTATAATGAATATCTTTTAATAAAATCTCATTTGTACTATAATCAATATAATCATATTCTAGCTCACCTGAGCTCAACATCTTTAACGCAGAAATAGCAACATTAAAATAATTAAATTGATATGATGACAAATGTACATTTTTTGATTCGGCATGAAGTGCTAACATTAAAAACCAATCTTTTATATTATCTAGCTTAACTCCTAAGCTAAATTCATGTCCTCTCTCAGAATTCTTTCTTGAATATAATAATTGTGACTCTAATTGAATTTGTGTTAACTTTTTATAGTCTATATTTCGTTCAGTATCAAAAAAAATAATTTCTCCCGGTATATAAAATTTATTTTCGTTATTAATATAATCATAGTCTGCAGGTGATTTATTCGAAATATTAACAGTAAATGTCTTTAATTCATCATATATAAAAATGATTTCTCCACCATCAGAATCTACGTTAGGTTTAACTCTTGTTTTTGTAGACGGAATAGAAGACAAAATAGATTTAAGAATTGTACTTTTACCTATACCATTCTTTCCACAAATAATATTTATATGACTATTAAAATCTAACGATATATGCTTTATTCCACCAATATTTTTTAATTCTAATTTCTTTAATTTCATATATACCCCTTTATCTATACTATAGGAAAATAGATTTAAAAAAATTAACATCAATTCTAACGATTTTTATAACTTAAGACTCAATAAAATTTTCAAAATGATTCTTCTATAATATAAAATAAACAATGACAAACCTTAATTACGTTCTTTTTCATAAATATGAGCTAGTATTTATTTTTCCTAGTATTTTATCATATAAATGATTATCTTTTTCCATATTATATTCTTGCACAATTTACTATTAAATCGTCATATTTTATTATCAGTTACTAATTCACTTTAATAATATTACCACGTTTCTTTATTACTTTTGTTATATATATTATCTCTTAATTATTTATTTTATAGAGAAATAAATATATTCTGAGTTAATTATATCACTACTTCATTTATTGTTCACTAACATTTAAAAGTTAATCTAACAATACGTCTTATAGCTAATAGCAAAATTTTATTGAATATAATACTTTTTATATATAAAAACCGCCCAACAAAGTTGAGCGGTTTTTACTAATTTATACAAAACCATATATTATTTACATAGTCCCTGTGCTTCCAATGCCACCAGTTCTTACACCTGTGGCATCATCATCGTTTGTAATAAGGTATTTAGAGAATATACCTTGAGCAACGCGTTCGCCTTTATCAAGGGTAACTGTTTCTTTGCCAAAGTTAAGAAGGGCAATCATAATATGACCTTCATTATCCTCATTGTTGTAGTAATCACTATCAATGATACCTGTACTATTCACAAGTGCCAGATGTCGTTTAATAGCCATGCTAGAACGAATGTGAATGGCAAGATATTCATCGTATGCCATGAAAGCTTTAATACCCGTTGGCACCAAAACCACTTGACCAGGTTCTAAAGTAACAGCTTCAGCACATTCAATATCATAACCTGCACTTTCAGTTGTTTTACGTGTTGGTAAGTTGATATCTTGTTCTTCAAAAGCAGAAACTACTTCAAAGCCACGAATATCCATGTAACACCTCTTATTTTAAACAATCTTTACGGGACAAGTTTACACGGCCTTGTTTATCAATCTCGATAACTTTTACCATGATTTCATCCCCTACACTTACTACGTCTTCTACATTTTCAACGCGTTCTTTTGCAAGTTTGGAAATATGTACAAGACCTTCTTTGCCTGGTAATACCTCTACGAATGCGCCAAAGGCCATTAAACGAGTTACTTTACCAAGGTATACTTCACCTACTTCAACCTCTTTAGTAAGGTTAGTGATGATTTCTTGAGCTTTCGCAGCCCCTTCTTGTTCTACAGAAGCGATAAATACTGTACCATCATCTTCGATGTCAATTTTAGCGCCTGTTTCTTCGATGATACTGCGGATTACTTTACCGCCAGAACCGATTACGTCACGGATCTTATCAGGATCAATTTTCATTGTAATTATACGTGGAGCGTATTGAGACATTTCTTGACGTGGTTCAGCAATTGTATCAAGCATGATACCCATGATATGCATGCGGCCTTTGTGAGCTTGTTCTAATGCTTCTTGAAGGATTTCACGGGATAATCCGGAAATCTTGATATCCATTTGAATTGCTGTTACGCCTTTAGCTGTACCAGCAACTTTAAAGTCCATATCTCCAAGAGCATCTTCCATGCCTTGAATGTCAGTTAAAATTGTATAATGTTCCCCTTGAGTTACAAGACCCATAGCAATACCTGCTACAGGAGCTTTAATAGGTACACCAGCATCCATCAAAGATAATGTAGAACCACATACGGAAGCCATGGAACTAGAACCATTCGATTCCAATACTTCAGATACTAAACGCAACGCATATGGGAAGTCTGCCTCGCTCGGAATCACAGGCACCAACGCGCGTTCAGCCAATGCACCATGACCGATTTCACGACGCCCAGGGCCACGGGAAGAACGAGTCTCCCCTACCGAGAAAGATGGGAAATTATAATGATGGATATAACGTTTTTCAGTTTCAACACCAAGACCATCGATGGTTTGTTTTTCGGATAAAGGCGCTACTGTTGTGACATTCAACACTTGAGTTTGGCCACGTGTAAACAAGCCAGAGCCATGTGTACGAGGTAATACGCCTGTACGGCAAGAGATTGGACGAACTTCATCAAGTTGACGACCATCTGGACGGATTTTTTCAACAGTAATCATATGACGCACGATTTCTTTTGTCATTGCATCAAATGCTTTATTTACATCAGCCAAGTTATCTGGGTAGATTTCTTCAAAGTGAGCTAATACATCTGAACGTACTTCGCTTTCTTGTGCATCGCGTTGTTGTTTATCTGCACAACGAACTGCAGCATCAAGTTTATCATGACCATAGGCACGAACTGCATCACTGATTTCAACAGGAACATCTTTACATTCAAATACGCGTTTTTCCTTGCCTACTTTTGCAGTCATATCTTCTTGGAATGCTACGATTTTTTTGATTTCTTCGTGAGCTGCCATGATAACTTCAAGAATGATATCTTCCGGTACTTCTTCAGCGCCACCTTCAACCATGAGGATAGCATCTTTAGTACCAGCCACAACGATATTAAGATCTGTTTCTTCTAATTGTGCTTTCGTTGGATTTACAACAAATTCACCATTGATACGTCCCATACGAACGCCTGCAATAGGACCATTCCAAGGAACATCAGAAATAGACAATGCGGCGGAAGCGCCAATCATACCACAAATGGCTGGATCACAATCTTGGTCCACAGACATAACTGTTGCTACTACGTGTACTTCGTTTCGTACACCTTTATCAAATAATGGACGAATAGGACGGTCAATCAAACGGCTATTCAAGATCGCAGACTCAGGTGGACGCGCTTCACGTTTAATGAAGCCCCCTGGTAAACGACCAACCGCATACATTTTTTCTTCATAGTCTACTGTAAGTGGGAAGAAATCGATGTCCTTCGCCTCTTTAGAGCCTGTAGCAGTAACGAGTACACGAGTATCACCATAGCCAACCATTACAGCACCGCCAGCTTGTTTTGCAAGTTCCCCAGTCTCAATCGTAAGCGTACGACCAGCTAGGTCCATTTGGAATTGTTCCATTCCTATTCCTCCTAAAAATCTTCTTATATGTATACCTTCTAATTATATATCAATTAAAGCTAAATAGCCAATTCAAAATAAAAAAGCCGTCCTAAAGGACGGCTAATTTTATTATTTACGAAGACCAAGGCGTTCGATAAGAGAACGATAACGTTCGATATCTTTACGACGAAGGTAGTCAAGCATGTTACGGCGTTGACCAACCAATTTCAACAAACCACGACGGGAATGATGGTCTTTTTTGTGCTCTTTCAAGTGTTCTGTTAAGTATTGAATACGACTTGTCAAAATCGCAACTTGTACTTCTGGGGAACCAGTGTCACCTTCATGAGTAGCGTATTCTTTAATTACTGCTAATTTAGCTTCTGTAGTTAACATTAATGTTACCTCCTAAAAAATTATAATCCCGATAAGCTTAAGTAACCGTTGGAGAATCGAATACTTCGCTTACGATATGTCTTACGACCTAATTTAGTATACAGTATCTGCCCTATCTTGTAAAGCAAAAATACAGTAATTGAACAAAAGATGGATTACAACTTCGTTCTATTATTTAGCACCTAGCACCATACGGTCGCTCAGTGCATTTTCACCAGCTACCTCAAACTTTTGAAGTAAGTCAGCAACTGTTAATTGTTTCTTTTCGTCCCCTTTTACATCATAGATGATTCGACCAGCGTCCATCATGATAAGGCGATTACCAAAGCGCAATGCATCACGCATATTATGGGTAATCATAAGAGTTGTTAGATTATGTTCTGCAACGAGTTTATCTGTTAGTTGCAACACATTTTCTGCAGTCTTAGGGTCAAGTGCTGCAGTATGTTCATCCAATAATAAGAGTTCTGGACGAAGCATGGTAGCCATTAACAATGTAATGGATTGACGTTGACCACCAGATAGTAGGCCCATACGAGCAGATAAACGATCTTCAAGGCCCAAGCCTAATAATGCAAGACGTTCCTTGAAAAATGCTTGTTCACTATCTTTGAAAGCCCATTTAAGACCTAAGCTTTTACCACGGCGCATAGCAAGAATCAAGTTTTCCTCGATTTGCATATTACCAGCAGTACCAACCATAGGGTCTTGGAATACACGACCAATGTATTTAGCACGTTTGTATTCTGGCATTTTTGTCACATCAATCTCATTAATTGTAATGGATCCTTCATCTACTGGAAATACACCAGCGATGGAGTTTAGCAAAGTACTTTTACCAGCACCATTACCACCAATTACAGTACAAAAATCACCCTCTTCTAGACGAAGGTTGATGCCTTGTAATGCAGTCTTTTCATTAATTGTGCCCTTAAAGAAGGTTTTTACCATATTTTTTACTTCTAACATAGTGTCCTCCTTAACGAGCCAACCATTTTGCTTTCAATGTAGGTAGGGAAAGCGCGATGGCAACAAGAATTGCAGTGAATAATTTCAAATCATTTGGTGGCATACCCATGTAGAGAACGGCAGCAATAACGATACGATATACTATAGAACCAAGTACTACAGCGATGAGACTGCGTACGAAGGATTTCGTACCAAATACTACTTCACCAATGATTACAGAAGCCAAACCAATAACGATGGTACCAATACCCATGCCTACATCAGCAAAGCCTTGGAATTGACCGATAAGAGCCCCAGACATACCAACAAAGCCATTGGAAATCAAAAGGCCAAGAACGATCATATTATCAGTATTTACGCCTTGAGCGCGAATCATTTGAGGGTTAACACCTGTAGCACGTAAGGCTGTACCAATTTCGGTACCGAAGAACCAAAATAAAAGCAAACATACAACTACAGCAACGATAATACCTACGATGGCTGCAGACCACATATTCGGCGTGTGGAAAAATCCACCAAGAATCGTATAAATTGTATCCATTCGAAGCAAAGATACATTAGCTTTGCCCATGATGTGAAGGTTTACAGAGTACAATGCAATCATTGTCAAAATACCGGCCAATAATGCAGGAATTTTCAATTTTGTATGAATCCAGCCTGTTACAGCACCTGCTATCATACCACCCACACCGGCAAGTAAAATGGAAAGGATTGGATTCATACCACTTGTAATTAAAATAGCGGAAATGGCCGCCCCCATTGGGAACGTACCTTCCACAGTTAAGTCAGCCACATCTAATACACGGAAGGTTATGAATACGCCGACCGCTAACAAAGACCATAAAAGGCCTGTGGTTATGGTGCCTACCACTAAATCTAACATTAAAATCTCCTCTATTGTTTCATGTCTTTACGAAGAGCTTCAGGAATCGTGATTCCCAATTTTTTAGCACGTTCTTCGTTAACAGTTAACTTAATCTCTTTTTGTGTCTCAATAGCTAAGTCTGCAATTTTTGCTTCACCAGCTAGAACTTTTGCAGCCATTAAACCTGTTTGGTAACCCAATTGATAGTAATCAACAGAATATGTTGCTACGCCACCAGTCATTGTCATGCCTTCGTCAGCAGCAAATACCGGGATTTTAGCAGCATCTGTAATTTGTGCCAAGTTAGCCATAGCAGATGCTAATACATTATCTGTTGGTGTATAAATAGCTTGCACATCTTGGTTTACAAGATTTGTAGCTGCTTGTTGAATATCATTTACGTTGGAAACAGTTGCCTCTACGACAGTAATACCTTTTGTAGCAGCATAGGCTTTCATTTTTTCAACTTGTAATTGGGAGTTGATTTCAGAGGATGTATAAATGGCACCAATACGCTTTACGTTCGGTACTAATGCTATGATAAGATCAACCTCTTTTTCAACAGGTGTCATGTCGGATGTACCAGATACATTACCACCAGGGCGTTCATTAGATTGAACGAGTTTAGCTGTCACGTAGTCTGTAATAGCTGTACCCATGATTGGCATGTCATGAGAAGCATTTGCCATCGTCTGAGCCGCAGGTGTTGCAATAGCTAATACTAAATCTTTTTTATCAGATACGAAGCGTTGTGCAATGCTGTTCAAATTAGATTGGTCAGCCTGTGCATTTTGTTGGTCAATTTTAATATTTTGACCATCTTTATAACCTTTAGCCGCTAAAGCATCTACGAAGCCCTTATTAGCAGCATCAAGGGATGGATGTTCTACTAATTGAATAACACCAATTTTCTTTTGGTCATTAGTTGCGGTATTAGAACCACAACCGGCTACCATTGCCATAACAGCAATGGCACTAAGTGCCACTGCAATACTTTTTTTCCAGTTCATGTATAACTCCTTACCAGTTATGTATTAAATCATAGTCGCCTTGTTCATCAAATCCTCTGGTAAGGTGATGCCCAATTTTTCTAATTTATCTTTCCCCACAACTAATTTAAATTCTTTCTGCATTTCGATAGGCATGTCTTCAACTTTAGCTTCGCCAGTTAAAATTTTTGCTGCCATCAAGCCTGTTTGGTAACCAAGCTTGTAGTAATCTACAGACAAGGACATAACGGCTCCACCTTTTACGTGGTTATCTTCACCGCCAAATACAGGAATTTTTGCTGGGTCGGTAATAGCTACGAGATTGCTCATAGCAGAAGCTACAACATTATCTGTTGGTACATATACAGCATCTACACGTTGAGATACGAGGTTTTGTGCCGCTTGTTGAATATCGTTTACATTGGAAACTGTAACTTCTTCAACTTTAATGCCTTTTGTAGCTGCATAAGCTTTCATCTTCTCCACTTGAATTTGAGAATTTACTTCGCTAGAGCTATAAATAGTGCCAATTGTTTTCGCATTTGGCATTACTTGTAAAATTAAATCTACTTGTTGCTCTACTGGATTCATGTCGGATGTACCAGACACATTACCACCAGGTTTTTGATTGGATTTAACAAGTTTAGCTGCCTCGTAATCAGTAATAGCTGTACCTAAAATTGGAATATCATGAGTTGCATTCGCCATGGATTGAGCCGCTGGCGTAGCAATTGCTAAAATCAAGTTTTTCCGATCGGATACGAAACGCTGTGCAATACTATTCAAATTAGATTGATCTGCTTGCGCATTTTGTTGATCAAAAGTAATCTTTTCTGCCAAACCTTTTTCTTTTAGCGCATCAACAAAACCTTTATTTGCCGCATCTAATGCAGGATGCTCTACCAGTTGTACAACACCAACTTTGTATTCACCATTCGATGTAGTTCCATTTGAGCCACAGCCTGTAAACGCCAACAATGCTGTCGCTGTGAGCGCCAAAGCAATACCTTTTTTCAAGTTCATGGGGATTTCCTTCCTATCTGCAAAGATTATAATACTTTTATTATAAACAAATTTATCTACTACATCAATGTAGCAGATTAAAGTATTCTACATTTGTCCATTTATAGAACACATTAAGATATGAAATCCTCTTACTTTTCAAGAGACGCTAACATGTCTTCTGTTAAATCATTAGCTGCTAAAATATAGTCCTTAAGAGTCCCTTTATCGAGAGCTACCTTCATAACAGGCACTTCAAATGGGTCCAAGATGACGCACATTAGAATTTCACCCGTTACATAGTAACCAACCACTGCTTCCCCTTCTTCAGGATCTAAGGTTTCACGTTTTACAGTAACACAGTATGGTCTCATAACCTGCGCTGCTGCTTTTGCTACCTCTTCACGATTAGCAATATATTCTTCAACCTTCGTTTCAGGGATGTCAAAGATATCTACCTTTACAGTCTTGACCTCTGTAGCCTCTCCTTTCGCAGACTCTATAGCTGCGCCTAATTCTGTTTGCTTCATATACACCTCACATAGAATGGACTTTCACCATTGGTGAAAGCCCCATTATCTTAGATTGATTCATCAGCTGCATTTAAGAACGCCACATAACATTGTTTAGCCTCGTAAATATCAGCCTTAGATGTAACCTCCCAAGGAGCATGCATGCTAAGTACGGCTACACCACAATCGATGACATTCATACCATAAAGGGCCATGATGTACGCAATCGTACCGCCGCCACCGAGGTCTACCTTGCCAAGTTCAGCAGTTTGATAAGTTACGTTATTAGACTCCATTACACGGCGGATAAAGCCCATGTACTCAGCATTGGCATCGTTAGAACCAGCTTTACCACGAGAGCCAGTAAATTTATTGAATACTACACCCATACCAAGGTAAGAAGCATTTTTCTTTTCATATGCAGACGCATAGAGTGGATCATAGCCTGCACTTACATCGGAGGACAACATACGGGATTTTTCCAACGTACGGCGCACGCTCACCGAGTTAGGTTTACCCATAAGTGTTAAAATTTCAGCTACTGCATTTTCAAAGAAACGAGATTGCATGCCCGTAGCACCTACAGAACCAATTTCCTCTTTATCGACGAGTAAACAACAAGTAGTGCGCTTTACAGAATCCACTTCAAGCATTGCTACCAAGGATGTGTAGGCACACACGCGGTCATCTTGACCATACGCCATTATCATGGAACGATCAAAGCCCATATCACGTGCTTTACCAGCTGGTACAATTTCTAATTCTGCAGACAGTAAGTCGCGTTCTATAAACCCATACTCTTTTTCAAGCAGGCTATTAATAAATTTAGTAACCCCTTCTTTTTCTTCGTCTTTAACTGGACGGCTACCGATGAGTAAATCAAGAGCTTCCCCTTCAATTACTTTAGCTGCATTCTTTTGCATTTGCTCTTGACCTAAATGAGGCAACAAGTCAGTAATACAAAATACAGGATCAGTTTCTTTATCGCCAATATTAATATTGATACGAGTTCCATCTGTTTTTACCACAACACCATGAATGGCAAGTGGCATTGCAACCCAGTGATACTTTTTAATACCACCATAATAGTGAGTGTCCCAAAATAAAAGATTGCTATCTTCGTATTGAGGATTTTGTTTTACGTCAATACGTGGAGAGTCAATATGAGCCCCCAAGATATTCATGCCCAACTCGATATCATCAGTACCAATATTAAACAGGGCAATAGATTTATCCATATAAGTGTAATAAATCTTATCACCTGCCTTGATTGGCGTATTGCTCTTAATGACGTCATTTAGATTTACGTAGCCCTTTGCTTCTGCAAATTCTACGGCTTGCACAACGCATTCACGTTCTGTTTTACCATTATCTAAAAATTGACGATATGTATCACTTAAAGCATATACCTTTTCCATAGTGGCATCATCATAATTATGCCATGCATATTTACGTTCCATAATCTATCCTTTCTAAAAATTCACACTCTAATATTTAGTACAGCTTAGAGTGATGAACCTAAGTTTACAAAATTATTTTTGGCGGTCCTTTTCAAGTTCCGCCTTGCGATATTCTAAATATTTTCGCTCTTTTTCGCGATTGATTTCAGACTTTTGAGTATATAGCGAACGAATTTCATCCGTACAATGGGTCAATACCTTTGTAACGTAGAATTTACAACTACCGGACTTAATCGTATATTTTCCAACTTTAAGTTGCACCGCAAAATCGCCATGTTTAGAACACGCTCCGATGGCTAAGTGCTTATCCCCTTGTAATCGTTCAGGTCTTGTCATTTCTAAACGGGTTTGACAGTATGGACAGAAGGACATACGTACTCTTCTATCATGAACAAT
>NZ_CALLVP010000144.1 GCF_938010505.1 uncultured Veillonella sp.
GGTGTACACATTGTTGTTATAATTGTTTTAACGAAGAATACCAAGATTTTAATGCAGGTAAAGAATGGACACAAGCTGAAACAGATTTAGTTGTTTCTTATGTGAAAAATCCTACTTGTGCAGGATTAACCTTGTTAGGTGGAGAGCCATTTCAAAATGTACAAGGCTTGTTACCTGTGGTGAGAGCTGTTCGTGCAGCAGCGCCAGAAAAAAAGATTTGGGCCTACTCAGGATATGAAATAGATGATATCTTAGAAGATGAGTTGCGAAGTGCCCTATTAAAAGAGATAGATATCCTAGTAGATGGACGCTTTGTAGATGAATTAAGGGATCCTGCATTACGATTTAGAGGTTCCTCAAATCAACGCATTATTGATGTTAAAAAGACATTGGAAGCTTGCGAAGTCGTATTAGCTATGGAGTAAGTATGGCATTTGATAAACGATTTATAGGATTAATTATTATAGTTGGCTTTATAGCTGGACTTGTGGGTGCCTTTTATACGTATTTATTACATGGAATTCAACACTTTGTATATAATTATTCCGCTGCAGATCACATGAGTTTTGGTGCTGCGGTGGCTCGTGTGTCGTCGTTAGAGCGGTTAATACCTCTTATTATATGTGGTGTAGTGGGGGGCGTAGGTTGGTTTCTCATCCACCGATATGGTAAAGGTGTTGTAGATATAAAGGCTGCAGTATCCGGAAAAATGGATATGCATCCTATTACTACTGTTTTACATGCTACATTGCAAATTATTACCGTAGGTATCGGCTCTCCACTCGGTCGAGAGGTGGCACCACGAGAAGCTAGTGCTGGTATTACTACGTTTTTAGTAGATCACTTCGATATAAAAAAAGAAGATCGGCAGTTATTGATTGCTTGTGCCGCAGGGGCAGGCCTTGCTGCTGTGTATAATTCACCTTTATCAGCAGCTATATTTACATTAGAAACATTGCTTCTTACTTGGAATGTACGTGCTATGAGTGCGGCTCTTGTATGTTGTGGGTTAGCTACGTTTGTGACGCGACAAGCTGGTGTAGGGGACGTCATTCAATATACGATGGCACAACCCAGTTTGGGTAGTCATTATGTAGAGTTTTCTATTGCATTAGGTGCTATTATTGCTGTTGGAGTAGTGTTATTTAATATAACGCAAAGTAAATTACCAGCTATTCACCGTAGTAGTCCAATTATGATTCCTATATCAATTGTTGCTTTTACATTAATTGGTGCTTTGTCCATGTATTTTCCTGAAATTCTTGGGAATGGTAAAGCTGGTAATGAGTTGACCTTTACAAACGATATAACATGGACCTACGCATTAAGTCTATTTGGATCTAAATGGATAGCCGTTTTGCTCGCTTTGGCGGCTGGCGCTTATGGCGGTCGTATTACTCCATCTATGATGCTAGGTAGCACTTTAGCCATCGTATTTGGCACTGTATGGTCTATTGCAGTAGCGCCAATATCTTTAGGTATGGCTGCTTTTGTAGGGGCCGTAGTATTCTTGGGCCTTGCACAAAAAATGCCTATGACATCCTGTGTGTTTATGCTTGAGTTATCCCGTTTCTCTGTAGAAATGTTGTTTCCTATAGCTTTAACATTGGGTACAGCACTTATGGTAGAGCAAATGATTCAATTGAAATTAAACAGTGCTAATTAGCACTAAATGACGGTTAATAAAAGTAATTAATTGAATAAAAATAAAGCGGATAGTTGACTTCATCAACTATCCGCTTTTGTTATATATGTGTTATACGATCTTTGCGTTTTTATCGTATTCTTCACCACCTGCATCAGGGAGCATACCGTATTCTACAGTCCACAAGTGTTTATATTTTAATGCTTGATTGTGAATACGTTCGATTTGCGTTTCATCTGTACGTGTTACGCGAGCTGGAATTCCAACAACTAAAGAGTTAGGTGGAATCACAGTATTTTCTTTTAAGACTGCACCAGCGGCGATAATAGAGCCAGCACCGATGTGGCAGCCACTTAATACAATAGCACCCATTCCAACTAATACATTGTCTTCGATGGTACTAGCATGTACGATTGCACCATGGCCGATTGTTACATAATCACCGAGGATGCAAGCCTTGTCATCATCAACGTGTAATACAGAGTTATCTTGTACATTAGAATAGCGACCTACGATGATTTTATTTACGTCACCGCGAAGTGCACAATTTTGCCAAATAGAAGCATATTCTTTTAGTTCAACATCACCTGCAAGTTCTGCGCCAGGCATAACACAGCTTTTAGGATCTAATTTAGGGTATTTTCCGTGAAATGGTAACATGAGGGACTCCTATGATATTAACTATACGATTTCAATAAGGCGTTGTGCTTTACGAATAGACATAATGGCTTCATTCATTACTGTTTGCACGATAGTGTGAGCAGGTTCAATAGCAGTGAGTCGATTTAAGCCTTGGCCGACTTGCACAGCGCCGTTTACAACATCGCCATCGATAGCAGCACGTTTATTAGTGCCTTGAGACATTTTAGTGCGCTCTTCAGGGGTAGTAACACCATCTGTTTCAGCAGCTAAGTAACGCGTAGTGAACTCATTTTTCAAACTACGCACCCCGCCGTGACCAGAGAGAAGACCAGTTACAATAGAGTCTGTATCAGTGGCTTTGATAATTGCTTCTTTCATATTTTGGTGAGCTTGGCATTCTTCAGCTAACAAGAAGCGAGAGCCCATTTGTACACCATCTGCACCCATTAATAATGCGGCTGCAAGGCCACGACCATCTACGATAGAGCCAGCTACAACAACAGGAATGGAAATTTCAGGTAAAATATTTTCCATCAAAGACATAGTTGTTTGGTTGCCAATATGTCCACCGGCTTCCATTCCTTCAATAATAATTGCATCAGCACCAGCCTCTTCAATACGTTTAGCAAGTTTTAAGGATGGAACAACAGGAATCACTTTGATACCTGCATCTTGAAATGGTTTAATATATGGTACAGGGTTGCCTGCGCCAAGCGTTACGAATGCAGGTTTTTCTTCGATGATAATATCCACTAATTCATCTTTATTAGGTGCCATCAACATGAGGTTAACACCGAAAGGCTTGTCTGTTAACTCTTTGCAGGCACGAATCTCGTTGCGTGTCCATTCAGCATCGCGACCACCAAGAGCCATTACACCAGTAGCACCAGCATTAGCTACGGCAGCAACTAATTTGTGTTCTGATACCCAAGCCATTGCACCTTGAATAATAGGGTATTCGATTTGTAAAAGTTGTGTTAAAGCTGTTCTCATAAAGCCTCCTATGATAACAATTGAATTTGCGAACTCTTTATTAAACCTCTATAAAATAATTATTTCATCCTTATATAATAAATAGAGTGTTAATAAAGTTAAGAATATTCATCAGTATATACCTATATACTAAAGTAATTAAAGCATATTGTTGGAGTCTATATATAATCATATAATCTCTTCTATATATAATAGTATAATACAGTAATTATGTACACCTCAGATAAGGTTATTAAAGGTATTAATTAAAGCAATAACTTTCAAAAATTATTTTTAAATATTAGTTTATAACAACATGATTAGTAGTGAAATTAGAGATATAGAGTCTAAATGATAATGCGTTTCAAATTATGTAAGTAGGAGAAAACCGCATAGTATCTATGATAATTAAATATTATAAAAAATGAGAAAATACGAAAATGAGTATTGAAAAGTTTCGATATCTTTGATATACTACATTACAGATAGAGTATCTGAATTAATTAAAGATAAACATTTAGCAATAATTTTCAAGTGAAGGAGGAAATACACATGGAAAAATACGTATGCGTAGTATGTGGTTGGGTTTATGACGAAGCTGTTGAAGGCGTAAAATTCGAAGATCAACCAGCTGATTATGTTTGCCCAATTTGCGGTGTTGGTAAAGACCAATTCGAAAAAATGTAATTGACTTACCAAAAAGACTATCTTGAGTCCACTTAAGATAGTCTTTTTTATTTGACAAAGCACTATGTCATGTTTATAATATTATGAGTCGAGGTAAGATTATGAAACTGCAAGTAGAGCAAGCAAAAGAACATATAGGAAAGAAATTTCCTTATAGCTATACGATACCAACCTCTGAGCTTGGTGACGTAACTGCTTTTCCTTGGAGCCGTCATGATATAACCATTAGTGGTGAGTTTTGGTTTGATGGTCAAAATTACATCGTTCAAGGTTCGATAGAGTCTAAAGGCGATTACGATTGTTCTCGTTGTTTACATACGACAGAACATAACCGTAAGGATTTCTTTGAGGAAATCTTTAGTGATCGTCGAGATGCTGCGGACGATGTGACTTCTTTTGATGGAGAGGAAATTGACTTAACTGAACTAATTAGGGATACATTAATCATCAATGAGCCCTCTCAAGTGTTATGTCAGGATGATTGCAAAGGATTGTGCGTTCATTGCGGAGCAAATTTGAATGTTTCACCTTGTTCTTGTGAATCCTTTGTGGTGGATCCTCGATTTGCAGAGTTACGTGCTTTGCTTGATGAGAAAGATGATAGATTATCCTAATGATTGTACTAAGGAGGTGCAGATAATGGCAGTACCTAAGCGTAGATTGTCTAAATGCCGTCGCGATCGTCGTCGTGCTAATTGGAAATTAGAAGCTCCTGGTTATGTAGCATGTCCACAATGCCACGAACCTAAGATGCCTCATCGTGTTTGCCCTACATGTGGTCACTATAAAGGTGAGCAAGTAGTAGCTAATGCTTAATATGTGAGCGGAAAAAAGACGCCTACTCTTGTAGGCGTCTTTTTTATATAGTTTTTAGTTATAGACTTATAATTTTATATATTTCATAATTATTAGTAAGTGTCACTTTTTTATAGTAAGATTAATCTATAAGATAGTGACACTTTTTTATGTTTTTATAAATTAAAAACTACTAAAATATAAAATAATAACTATATTTTGTATATGCTATGAAAATCTGTTACTATATGTATGAAAAGTCTTGCCAATAGGGGAATTATTGTATATACTTAGGATGTAATATTAATACTAGGTCATAAAAGGTGGTCCCATGAGTCGGTTAAAGAAGCAAGAGCGCCAGAAGCAGTTACAAGAAAAACTGAATATTACGCCATTTCTTACTGATGAAGAACTGGCAACGCACTTTGGTGTAAGTGTGCCAACAATTCGTCTTGATCGACTAGAATTGGGTATTCCTGAATTGCGTGAACGCATTCGAGCCATGGCTACAGGCCAATCACATGACATGGTAGAACATGTACCGTATGAAGTGGTTGGAGAATTGATCGATGTCACCGAAGGGCACCAAGCACTATCTATGCTACGTACCACGGTTGATATGGAAGATCGGTTTGGCTATGTAGAGCCACAGTATTTATATGCTCAAGCGAACTCCCTCGCAAAAGTAGTCATGGGGACTACTGTTTGCTCTGCGGAAGTTGGAAATATAAAGTATAAGAATCCAGTAGGGGCTGGTACCAATTTGGTGGCTAAAGCAGAAATTGTTCGTCGCCGAGGTAATAAGTTCTTTATTTGGGTCATAATAAGAGATAAAATAAAAGAAGTATTTCGCGCAAAATTTATTATGGAATCCGTAGAGAATAGGGTGTAAATTATGAAAATTGCAATAGACGCCATGGGTGGCGACTTTGCTCCATTGGAGACTGTACTAGGATCCATTGAAGCCGTACGAGCAAATGAACACATTGAAGTGGTGCTCGTCGGCGATGAGCAGCAAATTTTTGATATATTAGAAGCTAATAATGAGGCTAAAAATCCAAGTATTTCTGTACATCATGCCAGTCAAGTAATCGGTATGGATGAACATCCAGGTCAAGCATTGCGTAAGAAAAAAGATGCATCTGTTGTGGTCGCAACTTCATTAGTTCGTGAACATCAATGTGATGCCGTAATTGCTCCAGGTAGCACGGGTGCTGCTGTTGCAGCAGCTTTATTTGGTCTCGGTCGGATTAAGGGGGTTGATCGCCCTGTTATTGCAACTCCGATGCCAACAGTCAATGGAATTACTGTTATGTTAGACTCTGGTGCAAACTCCAACAGTAAACCTAAACATCTTGTTCAAGGTGCCTTGATGGGATCTGAATATGCTAAGCTTTTATTAGGCAAAGAAAATCCTACAGTGGGATTATTAAATATTGGCGAAGAAGCGACAAAAGGGAACGATGTCGTTCTATCAACGTATCCAATTTTGGAACGCATGAAGATTATCAATTTTAAAGGCAATATTGAAGGTCGTGATATTCCTAAAGGTGCCGTTGATGTTGTCGTATGTGATGGCTTCGTGGGTAATGTGGTTCTAAAATTTGCAGAAGGCTTGGTAACAGGCCTTACACAATTAGTAAAAGATAGTATCATGGCAGGAAGTATTTTTGCCAAAATCGGTGCTATGTTAGTTAAGCCGGCTTTGAAAAAAATGGCTAAGCGCTTAGATCATACGGAAAACGGTGGTGCTCCACTCTTAGGTGTTAATGGTGTATTTATGATATCCCATGGTAGCTCTAAGGCAAAAGAAATTAGGAGTGCTATTGAGATTGCTAGCGATCTAGTAGAGCGTAAAATTATTCAACACATTCGAGAGACGATGGAAATTGAAGGAGCCTTAAAGTATGACTATGATGAATAAACCGGTAGGAATCATTGGTACTGGGAGCTTCCTTCCTGACAATGTAGTAACAAACTTTGATCTTGAAAAAATGGTCGATACCAACGATCAATGGATTAGAGAACGTACTGGTATAGAGGAACGACGCATTGCACCGGAAGGCATGAATACATCCTATATGGCGACAGAGGCGGCTAAAAAAGCTATGCAAATGGCTAATGTCACTGCAGAGGACATCGATATGATTATATTTGCGACCTTAACGCCTGATATGATTATTCCTTCTGCGGCTTGTGTATTGCAAGCAAACTTAGGTGCTAAAAATGCAGCGGCTTATGATTTACAAGCGGCGTGTTCTGGTTTTGTATATGGCTTGATTACTGCTGCTAGTTATATTAGCTCTGGTATCTATAAAAAAGTACTCGTTGTAGGGGCAGAAATTCTTTCCCGCCGAGTAAACTGGAATGATCGTGGCACATGTATCCTCTTTGGTGATGGTGCTGGTGCTGCGGTAGTATCTGAAGTACCGGAAGGTTATGGTATAAAAGGTATTGATATGGGGGCTGACGGCACAGGGGGTGCATCACTTTGCATTCCAGCTGGTGGTACAGCCGTGGTCGCAAATGATCAACGCGTAGAAGAAGGTTTAACATTCATTCATATGGATGGCCCTGAAGTATATAAATTTGCTGTTAAAACGATGGGACGCACAGTTTTAAGATCCTTAGAACGAGCTGGTATGGAGTTAAATGAATTAGACTACTTCATTCCTCATCAAGCAAATATTCGTATTATTGATTCGGCAGCAAAACGCTTGCATATGCCGATGGAAAAAGTTTTTGTTAATTTACATAAGTATGGTAATACATCTGCCGCGTCTGTAGCGATTGCTCTTGATGAAGCTAATCGTGAAGGACGTTTCAAACGCGGTGATAATGTTGCGTTTGCAGGATTTGGTGCAGGCCTAACATGGGCAAGCCTTGTCTTGAAATGGTATTAAGGAGGACACATCAAGATGATTAAGACTGACATTTGTGATTTATTGCAGATTGAGTATCCAATCTTACAAGGTGGTATGGCTTGGCTCGGTACTGCAGAATTAGCGGCAGCCGTTTCTGAAGCTGGTGGTCTTGGAATTATTGGTGCTGGTCACATGCCTCCTGATATTTTCCGTAATGAGATCCATAAATTAAAAGAGCGTACTAGCAAGCCATTCGGTTGTAATATCATGCTCATGTCTCCATTTGTAAAAGAGGTTATGGAAGTCGTTGTGGAAGAACGTGTTCCTGTTATCACTACAGGTGCAGGTAATCCTGGCGTTTATATTCCAGCTTTGAAAGAAATCGGCACAAAAGTTATTCCTGTAGTTGCATCTGTATTACTTGCGAAGCGTTTATTGCGTGGCGGTATTGATGCAATCATTGCAGAAGGTACAGAGTCTGGCGGTCACGTAGGTGACATTACAACTATGGCATTAATTCCTCAAGTAGTTGACGCTGTAGATGTACCAGTCATTGCTGCTGGTGGTATCGCTGATGGTCGTGGCATGGCTGCGGCATTTGCGTTAGGCGCTAAAGCAGTACAAATGGGTACACGTTTCGTATTATCCGAAGAATGTATTGCTCATGAAAATTATAAAAATGCTGTATTGAAAGCAAAAGATCGTGCTACAGTTATGACTGGTTTAACAACAGGTCACCCTGTACGTATTATCGATAATACATTAGCTCATAAATATAAATCCCTTGAATTCAGCGGCGGCTCTAAAGAAGAATTGGAAGCATTAGGTGCTGGTACACTTCGCTTAGCTGCTATTGAAGGTAATGTAAAAGAAGGTTCCGTAATGATCGGTCAAATCTCTGGTATGTTAACAGATGTTAAACCATGTGCAACTATTATCAAAGATATTATATCTGAAACTGAAACAGTAATTAAGAATCTTCAAGGTCTTAGTAAATAAGGAGGCCCCTAATGAAAACGGCATTTGTTTTTCCTGGTCAAGGTTCTCAAAAAGTAGGCATGTTACAAGATTTGTATAATGCGTACCCTATTGTGAAACAACGTTTTGAAGAAGCTGACGAAGCACTTGGTTATTCTATCACTAAATTATGCTTCGAAGGTCCTGATACAGAGCTCGTTAAAACAGCAAATACACAACCAGCTATTTTGACTGCATCCGTAGCTTGTTATGAAATCCTAAAAGAACAAGGCTTTACGCCTGATATCGTAGGTGGTCATAGCCTTGGTGAGTATAGTGCTCTAGTAGCAGCGGGTGTATTGAACTTTAAAGATGCAGTATATGTAGTTCATAAACGCGGTGAATACATGCAAGAAGCGGTGCCATTGGGCAAAGGTGCTATGGCAGCAATTTTGGCATTACCTCGCGAGCAAGTTGTAGACATTTGCGAAGAAGTAAGTGCTTCTGTAGGTTCTGTACAAGCAGTTAACTTTAACTGCCCAGGTCAAATCGTTATTGCCGGTGAAACAGCAGCGGTGGAAACAGCAGCTGAAAAAATGAAAGAAGCGGGTGCAAAACGTGCTGTTATGCTTCCTGTTAGCGCTCCATTCCACAGCCGTTTGATGGAACCAGCAGCTCTTCGTTTGAAAGAAGAGTTGGATAAAATCCAAGTTAGAGATGCTCAAATTCCTGTAGTTGCAAATGTAACAGGTAAAATTTTAACTAATGCTAACGACATTAAAGAGTCTTTAGTTACTCAAGCTGCCAACCCTGTTTTATGGGAAGATTGTGTAGCTGAAATGGTTAATTTTGGTGTAACAAGCTTCGTTGAAGTAGGCCCTGGCAAAGTACTTACAGGTTTTACTAAAAAGATCAATAAAGATATGGAATTAGCCAATGTTGAAGACATTGCATCCTTAGAGAAAACGCTTGAATTTTTGAAGGGGGTTCGATAAAATGCATTTAGAGGGTAAAGTAGCCATTGTAACTGGTGCATCCCGTGGCATTGGTCGCGCTGTAGCCATCCATTTAGCACAATCCGGTGCTGATGTTATAGTAAACTATAGCGGTAGCGAAGGTGCAGCACAAGAAACTGTTGAAGCTGTACAAGCGTTAGGCCGAAAAGCCATTAAATTTAAAGCTAATGTAGCAAATGCTGATGAAGTTGCTTCTATGGTTGAAGAAGCTCATAAAGAATTTGGTCACATTGACATTCTCGTAAATAATGCGGGTATTACTCGTGACGGTTTGTTGATGAGAATGAAAGACGAAGATTTTGATGCTGTAATTGATATCAACCTTAAAGGTGTATACTTGGTAACTAAAGCAGTATCTAAAATCATGATGAAACAACGTTCTGGTCATATTATCAACATGACATCTGTTGTAGGTGTTATGGGTAATGCTGGTCAAACTAACTATGCTGCTTCTAAAGCGGGCGTAATTGGTTTTACTAAATCCTGTGCTAAAGAATTGGCTAGCCGTGGTATTACAGTTAATGCTATTGCTCCAGGTTTTATCAACACAGATATGACTGATGTATTACCAGAAAAAGTTAAAGAAGCTATGGTTACTGAAATTCCATTGGGCCGCATGGCTGATGCTGAAGAAGTAGCAACAGTAGTAACATTCCTTGCTAGTGATTTTGCTAATTATGTTACTGGTCAAGTCATCAATGTAGATGGCGGAATGGTAATGTAGTTGTAAAATTAGACTATATATAAATACACTTTGAAAGGAGGTGAACCACCAATGAACACTTTCGATAAAGTAAAAGCAATCGTTGTGGAACAATTAGGCGTTGATGAAGCTGAAGTTACCATTGATTCTACATTCATCGACGACTTAGGCGCTGACTCCTTAGATATCGTTGAATTGATCATGGCATTCGAAGAAGAATTCAATGTTGAAATCCCTGACGACGTTGCAGAAAAAATTAAAACCGTTAAGGATACAGTAGAATATATTGATTCTGCTAAATAAGCTGTAAAGCTAACAATTCAACCGAACGGGAGGCCGAGTGGCCTCCCAACCGGTTTTATTTACAGGAGGATTTTATATTGAAGCTCCCTGAACTTCGCATTGGGAATCTAGTGGCCAAAGTACCTATTATTCAAGGTGGTATGGCGATTAGATTGTCTACAGCTCGCTTGGCAGCAGCCGTTGCAAATGAAGGTGGTATCGGCCTTATTGCGGCATCTGGTTTGCCTTTCGATGAATTACGATACGAAATACAATTAGCTAGAAAATTATCACCTACGGGTATTATTGGTATAAATGCGATGGTAGCAGCAACTCAATTTGCTGGTTTAGTAAAAACTGCCATCGAAGAAGGCATTGATCTTGTAGTAGCAGGTGCTGGTTTTTCAAGAGATATGTTCGCAATGGGCAAAGACTCTGGTACTCCAATTGTACCAATCGTTTCGTCCGCAAAATTAGCTCGCATTTCTGAGGGGTTAGGTGCAGCAGCAATAATCGTAGAAGGCTGCGAAGCTGGTGGCCACTTGGGTACGGATCGTTCCGCTCGAGAAATTGTTCCAGAAGTTGTGGCAGCGGTAAAAAACATTCCAGTAATTGCTGCTGGTGGTGTTCTAGATGGACGTGACATCGTTGAGATGTTGAAACTAGGTGCTAGTGGTGTTCAAATGGGTAGCCGTTTTGCTGCTTCTGATGAATGTAACGCATCTGATGAATTGAAAAAAATGTATGTTCGAGCTACAAACCCTGAGGATATTGTACTGATTCAAAGTCCTGTTGGTTTGCCTGGTCAAGCAATTAAAAACAAATTTGCTGAATCTGTTTTAGATGGTACTGTAGCACCTCCAACGGTGTGTGATAACTGTTTAAAACATTGTTCTCATAAATTCTGTATTATCCGTGCTCTTTCTCGTGCACAACAAGGTGATGTGGAAACAGGTTTGGTGTTCTCTGGCAATAATATGAGAAAAGTCGACAAGATTATGCCAGTTAAAGATATCTTTGCTCAATTGAAACAGCAAGTAGCAGAGATTGATTAATTTAAAGGGCTGTATAGCTATAAGAGGTGGAATAATTGGAAAAACGTGTAGTAATTACTGGCTTAGGGGCAGTGACTCCTGTAGGTATCGGTAAAGAGAACTTCTACAATGCGTTATTAGCAGGTCAATCTGGTATTGGGCCGATTACACGCTTTGACGCATCTGACTATGCAACACGCATTGCTGGTGAAGTAAAAGATTTTGATATTACAAACTATGGCGTAGACAAAAAAGAAGCTCGTCGTATGGACCGTTCCGTAGAATTTGCTATCGGTGCAGCTGTTCTTGCTTGTGAAGATGCTGATCTTGATTTAGATAAAGCAGATTTAGACCGCTGTGGCACTGTAGTTGGTACTGGTATTGGTGGTATTGACTCTATCCATGAGGTATATGAAACTTTGTTTGATAAAGGTCCTGGCCGTGTAAGTCCGTTTGCAGTACCTATGATGATTGCAAATATGACATCTGCACGTGTATCCATTCGCCTTGGTCTTAAAGGTCCTGTTATTACAGACGTAACAGCTTGTACCTCTGGTACTAATGCTATCGGCGATGCATTCCGTATCATTCAACGCGGTGATGCTGATGTGATGTTCGCTGGTGGTACTGAAGCAGCTGTATCTCCAGCTGCAGTAGCTGGTTTCGCAGCTATGAAAGCTATGTCTACACGCAATGACGAGCCAACAAAAGCATCCCGTCCATTTGACCGTGATCGCGATGGTTTCGTAATGGGTGAAGGCGCTGGTATCGTAGTTCTTGAAGAATTAGAACACGCAAAAGCTCGTGGCGCTCACATTTATGCTGAAGTAGTAGGTTATGGTACCAATGGTGATGCTTACCACATCACTGCACCAGCTCCTGGTGGTGTACAAGCTCGTAAATGTATGGAATTAGCAATTAAAGATGCAGGTATCGATCCTAAAGACGTTAACTACATCAATGCTCATGGTACATCTACTGGCCTTAATGACCAAAATGAAACATTGGCTATTAAAGAATTGTTCGGCGATCACGCTAAAAATATCGCTGTTAACTCTACAAAATCCATGACAGGTCACTTATTAGGTGCTGCTGGTGCTATCGAAACTATCGTTATGGCGATGGCTATCGAAACTGGTAAAGTTCACCCTACAATTAACTGTGACAATCCTGATGAAGGTTTGGATCTAGACTATGTTCGTGAAGGGGCACGTGAACTTGAAGTTAAATGTGCACTTTCCAACTCTTTCGGTTTTGGTGGTCATAACGGTACGCTTTGCATTCGCCGTTATGAAGCTTAATGGTTGCTATCGAAGCGCATAAGAGTAAGATGACACAAGCTCGTGAAGAATCTCTTCATGGGCTTGTTGCTCGTTTAGACATACCTGTGTCAGATATATCCATTATAGATTGTGCTTTTACACATACATCTTATGCGAATGAACATAAATCAAAGCATATACATCACAATCAACGATTAGAGTTTTTAGGCGATGCTGTATTGGATCTTATTATTGGGGAATACCTATTTAAAAATTATCCAGATATGGCAGAAGGTAATTTGACGAAAATTAAGGCTGCTACAGTATGTGAGGATTCTTTAGCATCTGTGAGTCGTTCTTTAGAACTAGGACAATATTTATTGCTTGGTCATGGCGAACGCGCTTCTGGCGGTAATGATCGGAACTCTATACTAGCTGATACCTTTGAGTCTCTCATTGGTGCTATTTATATTTCTACAGATTACCAAACGGTAATGACCTTCGTTTTGAAACATTTAACTACTTATATCATGCAAGCCTTAGAAGGTAAGCGGGGCAAAGATTATAAGACATTATTACAAGAATATGTGCAACGAGATGGGGATAAACATATTGTCTATCATTTGCTCAGTGAAAGTGGTCCCGACCATGCTAAAACCTTTCATATGGAGGTTGAAATCAATGGTATTACTTACGAGGCCGGCTCTGGTAAAAGTAAAAAAATTGCAGAACAACATGCGGCTCAATTGACTTTAGAAAAGTTGATGGCTGATAAATAGAAAAGCGCCGAATGGCGCTTTTTTCTGTATAATAGTATGTGAATAATATAGTATATGAGTAATAATCTATATAATAGTAGATGAGTGATAATTTTACATAAGAAGAGGAGGTGTCTATGAAACCATTTGGTATGATTCCCTTTTTTATACCTCATGTAGGTTGTCCCTATGTGTGTACATTTTGTAATCAATCTCGTATTACGGGTCAATCTGGTATTAGTCACCTAACTCCAGAATATATACAACAAACAATTAAAGACTATGTAGGCACAAAACGGTGCGAAAAGTTTTGGGAGGTTGCCTTTTATGGGGGATCATTTACGGCTATTCCTAAAGATTTACAACATAAATTATTAATGCCTGCTTATGAAATGCTTCAACGGGGTATTATTGATGGCATACGTTGCTCTACAAGACCTGATGCTGTAGGTGATGAAGCGATTACATTATTACAGTCTTATGGAGTAAAAACTGTAGAACTTGGTGTGCAGTCTATGAATGATGGTATTTTAGTCGATGCTAAGAGGGGGCATACGGCACAAGAGGTAGTAGAGGCTGTTGCACGATTAAAACAGCGTGATATGACCGTTGGAGTGCAACTTTTACCAGGACTAAAAGGAGAAACTTGGCAAACCATAATAGAAACGGCCATTGCGGTAGCTGCATTACAACCAGACTTTGTACGTATTTATCCTGTATTAGTTATAGAGAATACAGAGCTAGCCGATCAATATAGAGCTGGAGAATATGAACCACTAAGTACTGAGCTTGCTATACAGTATTGTGCATTTTTAAAAGATTGGTTTGAGCAGCATGGTATTGAAGTCATTCGCACGGGTTTACAAAGTACAGAAGAATTAGATTCCGGTAATAGCTTAGTGGCAGGTCCATATGAGCCAGCTATGGGGGAGCTAGTTGTAAATGAACAGTATAAGCAGCGAATTGAACGTTGTATTGATGAGCATGTATCTCAGTATAAGTACTCACTAAGTAACGATTGTTTTAATCTAACTGAATACGCTACTTATGAAAATCTAGGATTTAGTAAAGTTAATGCTGATAATACTGGATGTAAAGATAAGACTAATAATGATAAAACAAATTATATTGGGAATAATAGTATTGCAACAAAAAACAATATTATTATTTCTTATCCTAGAAGCTTAACCTCTAAGGTGCGAGGGCTTAACAATCGAAATGTGTTATATTTCGCTGAGTTATACCCACAATATAGTATACGATGGTGTGAAGAAAGTACGAGAAATACCGTTCGGTGCTGTATTGATGGCCTACAATATGTGTTATAATAAAAGATATGATTATTTAGGGTTGTTAGTAGAAAGGAGGCAGTCATGCAATTACTTCGGTTGGAATTAAAGGGCTTTAAATCGTTTGCAGATAAGACGGTTGTAAAATTCTCACCAGGAATGACTGCCGTTATTGGTCCTAACGGAAGCGGTAAAAGTAATATTACGGATGCCATGAAATGGGTTTTAGGGGAATCCAATGTTCGTAATTTACGTGGTCAAAAAGCAGAGGATATCATTTTCTCTGGTACGGAAAAGCGCAAACCTATGAGTGCTGCTGAGGTTACTCTTGTATTTGACAATAGTGATCAACAATTAGATTTAGATATGGCAGAGGTGGCTATAACACGCCGTATCTATCGTACTGGTGAAAGTGAGTTTCTCATCAATAAGCGCTCTTGTCGTTTAAAGGACATACATCTTTTACTGGCAGATACCGGTCTTGGTAAAGATTCCATGGCCATTATTGGACAGAACCGAATTGATGCTATTTTAAATTCTAAACCTGAAGAACGTCGTCTTATCTTTGAAGATGTAGCTGGGATTTCTCGCTTTAAAATTAATAAAGAAGATGCTTTACGTCGTATTGCTAGTACAGACCGTAATATGGAGCGTGTACGGGACGTAATGGCTACCATTGAAGAGCAACTAGGACCTTTGTCTGAAAAAGCGGAAAAGACTAAAAAATATATGACTTTAAGCCGCGCAAAGCGCGATTATGATGGGGCATTAGGCTTTCACAATTATAAGACCTCTGATCGCCTTTTAACACGTTTTGAAAACGATAATATTGCCTTTAAAGATGAAGAAATTGAGCTTCAAACTGAATTGTCTAAATTAGAGGCTCGTCGTCACGAATTGCAATCGTCCTCGTCAAAAGAGCAGGAACAGCTTAAGTTGTGGGAGGCTCAATATACTGAAAAGCAACGTGATGAAGAACGCTTATCTGGTCACTTACGTCTTTTAGAAGAGCAACTAAAAACAGCGCGCCGTGAATTAGATGAAACGTCTATGCGCATTAGCGAGTTAGAGGCTACGCAAAAGGGTGAGGAGCAACAATTGCTTATCTTAAATCAATTGATTCAAGATGAAAGTGCTCAATTAGTAGAAAAAGAGTCTAATTTAGAAGAATTAGAAGCGAGTTATAAAAAGGCTATTGAAGATGTAAGGTCAGAACAAGCTAAGTTCCAATCCTTGCAATCCAATCGAGAGGCTTTTGAGCAACGTCAATTAGAAGTTGTGAGTGCTATTGAAACGGCTAAGGCTAGTATTCGGAGCTTAGAAGCTCGCAAGGTGGAAAGTAAAAATCAATGTGCTATTCTAGAATCTGAAATAGCACAGGTAGATAGTGAACTACAAGTCGCTCGTTCTGAATTTGAAGCGCTAGGTCAAAAGTTTAATGCCTTATCTGCTCAACGACAAGCCCTCGTTGATAAGGCTAAGGATGCGGCTATTAAAGCGCGTGAAGAGCGTAAGGAATTACAAAAGCTGCGCACTCAAGAACAACGTGCAAAAGGTCGATTAGAACTATTAGCACAGTGGGAGGAACAGCACGAAGGTTACTTAGAAGGCACAAAGAACATCCTCAATGGTAAAGGTTCTTGGCGAGAACAGATCACGGGCGCTG
This sequence comes from uncultured Veillonella sp., assembly GCF_938010505.1. GTDB lineage: Bacteria > Bacillota > Negativicutes > Veillonellales > Veillonellaceae > Veillonella. The sequence continues at coordinate 16,573 of NZ_CALLVP010000144.1, forward strand.
TTGGCGATCTCTTTACGGTAGAGGACAAATATACTACGGCTATCGAAACGGCCTTAGGAGGAAGTGTTAACCATGTTGTGACTACTACGGCTCGCGCTGCTGCGGAGGGTGTCAATTATTTGAAATCTATCCAAGGTGGTCGCGTAACCTTTTTGCCGATGGATTCTGTTAAAGGTAAACCATATGATACACCGGCTTTACATGAAAGCTGTGTATTAGGCACTGCTGTTGATTGTATTTCCTTTGATAATAAGTACGCCCATATCTTCCAATACTTATTGGGTCGCACCTTGGTAGTATCTTCCATGGATGATGCCATTGGATTACAGAAAAAATACAATCAGCAATTGCGCATCGTAACTCTTACGGGGGAACAATTTCAACCTGGTGGTTCTTTAACCGGTGGTGCCACAAAGCGCAAGCGTGCTTCTGTATTGAGCCGCAAGGAAGAGGCTGCTAGTCTTGAACAAGAACTGGTACAAACTGAAGGTCAAATTCGTTCCTTAATAGCTAACTTAGAACGCCTTGAAAAACGGGTTGAAGAGGCTGAAAAGGAACAAGTGACCCTTGATGAAAGCTATCAGCATACGAACTTACTCTATGTGGCTAGCGAAACAAAGGTACAAAATATACAAAATCAGCTGGATCGTAAGAAACGTGTTCTCCACGAAGAAGAGCAACGTTTAGTACAAATTGATATTGATTTGGCTACTACAACAGCTAACTTGAAAGATCAAGAAACAGCATTAGCTTCCTTGCAAGAGGATCATGGTGTGGATGGTAATCAAGGGGCGTTGATGGATCGATTGACTGTGTTGCAAAAGGTACAACAAGAGGCGTATGAAGCTTTTACAGAAGCTCGCCTTACTTGTGATACCTTGCGACATACCATTCAGGAACGGGAATCACAACGTGAACAGCGTAATCAGTCTATTTCTAGTATTATTGAGCGCTTAACACCACTTCGTAATTTGTTAGTTAGTACTACACAACGCTATGAAGAGGAAATACCTATGGCTCAGGAAGTTGCAGAACAAGAGTTGACCTCTGCTACGGCTGAGGTTGAACGATTGCGTGCTCTTCGCGATGAAGCCTATGATAAAACGTCTACGGGGCGCGAGGAAATGGAATCTATCCTTAGTGAGCAAGACCGATTGAATCAACGCTACAAAGTGGTGCAAGGTCGCCTTGTTGATATGGAAGGTAAAATTACACGTCATCGCATGGACTGTGAGCGCTTTGTAGAAGAATTACAAGAGCTAGGCTTTACTTTGGAAGATGCTCAAGCCCTTCGCATTGAAGGCTCCGTTAACGATTGGAAGGATGAGCAAGCTCGTTTGATGGCGGAAATTGCCGAATTGGGTCCAGTCAATCCAAATGCCGTTGAGGAATACGAAGAGACTAAAGAACGCTATGATTTCTTAAGCACACAATTAGCTGATTTAGATACAGCAAAGGCGCAATTACAGGCGGTTATTGCTGAAATGGATAAGGCTATGAGTACACAGCTATACGATGTATTGGATGTGGTAGGCCGTAGATTCCAAGAAGTATTCAGCCAATTGTTTGGTGGCGGTACTGCTCAAATTGTACTTACTGATCCAGATAATATCTTGACGGGTGGTATCGACTTCTACATTCAACCACCTGGGAAAAAGCGTCAACAATTGACACTCTTATCGGGTGGCGAGCGTGCTCTTACGGTTATCGCTTTATTGTTCTCATTCCTTGACTATCGTCCAGCTCCGTTCTGTGTGCTTGACGAAGTTGACGCGGCGCTTGACGAAGCCAATGTTGAACGATTTAGCTCTTACTTAAATCGAATAAATAAAGAAACACAATTTATCGTTGTATCTCACCGTAAAAAGACGATGGAAGCTGCCGAAGTACTACAAGGGGTAACCATGGTGGAACGCGGTGTATCGCGATTATTAACAGTAGCATTTGAAGATGTGAAGGAGGATCTAGCATAATGGCATTTGGATTCTTTGATAAAATTAAAGACGGTTTAGAGAAAACTCGTAAGTCTTTTGTAAAAAATGTAGAAAGCATCGTTATTGGTTATGCGCAAATCGATGATGATTTCTTAGATGATTTAGAAGCAGTTATGCTTACTAGTGATCTAGGTCCTAAGACGACAGAATACTTGATGAAAGAAATTCGTCGTGGTGTAACAGAAGGTATCATCAATCATACTGGTGATGTAATGCCGTTTATGGAAGACCGTATCACGGAAATGCTCATCGATCAAGAAGATGAAATTACTTTGCACCATCCTGAGGTCATCCTTGTAGTTGGTGTAAATGGTGTTGGTAAAACAACGACAATCGCTAAATTGGCTAACTATTATACTAAAGAAGGTAAAAAGGTTATCATTGCTGCAGGTGATACATTCCGTGCTGCTGCAGCTGACCAATTATCTATTTGGGCTGATCGCGTTGGTGTGCCGATTGTTAAACACAAAGAAGGTGCAGATCCTGCTGCTGTTGTATATGATGCAATGGAAGCTGCAAAAGCTCGTAATGCAGACCTTGTTATCGTAGATACGGCTGGTCGTCTACATACTAAGGTTAACCTTATGGAAGAGCTTAAAAAGATGGGGCGCGTAGCGAATAACCACGTAGAAGGTGCGCCGCATCAAACATTGCTCGTTTTAGATGGTACTACGGGTCAAAATGCAGTAAGCCAAGCTAAATTATTTGGTCAAGCTGTACCAGTAAATGGTATTGTAGTAACTAAACTAGATGGTACGGCAAAAGGCGGCGTAGTTATCTCTATTAAAGAGGAACTAGGCGTACCCGTACGCTGGATTGGCGTTGGCGAAGGTATGGATGACTTGCGTCCATTTAATGCAAAAGAATTTGCTAATGCACTATTTAATAAAGGAATGATTCAAGGTGACAAATAAATATAACCGGGAATTCTTACTTGAATATGTAGAATCTGAAAATAAAAAAAATGAATGTAATGTTAGCCTAGAAAATATGAATAAGATAGTTAGCTTAATCGAGTACTTCGGGATTGAACTATATCGCCCCATTACGCGATTGCTACTTTCAAACTGGGAAGAGATTACAGATCGTATTAATAACTATACTGAATCAGATTGGATGATGGCTGATGAAATTCAGAAGACCACACCTACACTAGATCGTTTTTCTATTGCTATGCTCATCGAAGTCTTAGAAGGTGAGGATACGTTGAATCAAGCGGAAAATGCAGGTCGTCGTTTGACGGATGAAGAAATGAAAGCCATCCGTAAACATCAGGATGAACAGTAATGAAGCATAGTACATATAATTACGAGGGGGGCCAACCATTTAAAGTGGAGGCGCCCTTTACGCCTACAGGTGACCAACCTACCGCGATTCAATCTTTAACAGAAGGTATTGAACGCGGTGAATGGGCCCAAGTTTTGCTCGGTGCCACTGGTACTGGTAAGACCTTTACAATGGCTAAGGTTATTGAAGCAGTTCAAAAGCCGACCTTGATCATTGCTCATAATAAAACTTTGGCGGCTCAATTATGTAGTGAATTTAAAAGTTTTTTCCCTAATAATGCGGTAGAATACTTTGTATCTTACTACGATTTTTATCAACCGGAAGCCTATATTCCTTCTAGTGATACATATATCGAGAAGGATGCATCTATTAATGATGAAATCGATAAACTGCGACATAGTGCTACAATGAGTCTTTTTGAGCGCCGCGATGTCATTATCGTTGCTTCTGTTAGCTGTATTTATGGCTTAGGTGACCCTGAGGACTATTCTGATCTCGTATTGTCCTTGCGCTTAGGTCAAACGAAATCGCGCGATGAAATCTTATCTAAACTCGTAGATATTCAATATACGAGGAATGATATGAACTTTATTCGCGGCACCTTCCGTGTACAAGGGGATACTATTGATATTTTCCCTGCCGCTTATAGTGAAAGAGCCATTCGGGTGGAGCTCTTTGGTGATGAAATCGACCGCCTCGTAGAGGTAGATTCCTTGACGGGTGAAGTTATTGCGGAACGTAAACACGTTGCTGTCTATCCAGCATCTCACTACGTAACGACGAAAGAGAAGATGAATATTGCCGTAGAGCGTATTGAAGCCGAACTAGATGAACAGTTGGCGAAGTTAAAAGCTGCTGACCGTCTATTGGAGGCTCAGCGCTTAGAACAGCGTACGCGATACGATATAGAAATGATGCAGGAGATGGGTTATTGCTCGGGCATCGAAAACTATTCACGTCATATGTCTGAACGCAAGGCAGGGGAAGCACCGTTTACATTGATTGATTATTTCCCCGATGATTTTCTCATCATGGTGGACGAGTCTCATGTAACGATGCCGCAAATTCGCGCTATGTACAATGGTGACCGTGCGCGTAAAGAGTCTCTTATAGAATACGGTTTCCGTCTTCCTTCTGCACTCGATAATAGACCGCTTCAATTCGATGAATTTGTAGAGCGTATCAATCAAATTGTTTACGTATCGGCAACGCCTGGCCCATACGAAATGGAAGTAGAAACAAATATTGCAGAGCAAATCATACGTCCTACGGGTCTATTAGATCCATCTATAGAAATCCGTCCTATTAAGGGGCAAATGGATGACTTACTTGGAGAAATTCATAAACGAGCTGCTAAGAATGAACGGGTTCTTGTTACGACATTGACGAAGAAGATGGCTGAGGACTTAACAGAATTCTTGAAAGAAATGGGCGTACGAGTTCGTTATCTTCATTCCGATATTGTTACTATTGAGCGGGCTGAAATCATTCGTGATTTGCGGGCTGGCGTATTCGATGTATTAGTTGGTATTAACTTACTTCGTGAAGGTCTCGATATGCCTGAGGTATCCTTGGTTGCTATCTTAGATGCGGATAAGGAAGGTTTCTTGCGCTCCGATACGGCTATGATTCAAACTATAGGTCGTGCGGCCCGTAATGTGAATGGTCATGTTATCATGTACGCAGATCGTGTGACAGGTTCGATGCAACGGGCTATCGATGAAACCGATCGTCGTCGTGCCGTGCAAGAGGCTTATAATATTGAACATAATATCACGCCTAAGTCTGTGTCTAAAGATGTAAAAGAGCTTATCGAATTAACGAAAATCGAAGAAGATATGGTCACTGATGGAAAGGGACTTTCACCGAAAAAAGGAAAACAAAAAAAATCCTCAGAGGGCATGGACCATGGACACGAATCATATGTTCAAGATACATCAGCACCTAAGGTGGCAGATATAACACCGGAAGAATTGTACAATAAGATTGAAGAGCTAGATCGTCAAATGAAGGCCGCTGCCAAGCAGCTTGAATTTGAAACCGCTGCTAAGTTACGTGATCAATTGGGCGTATTACGTCAACAATGGTCCGATATGCATAGTGCAGGAGATAGCAAGTTGAAGAAGCCTGCTTCTGCTAAATCTAGAAAGCGGACGAGTCCAAAAAGTAAATCTTAGGAGCGATTTTAAAAGATTGTAAGAAAACACATAGATTATATAGACTATATGTGCGATAATATACATATATTATTTCATGTTAGTAATCAGAGAGATGATGCCGTTTGGTATCATCTCTTTAAATAGGAAAGATAATGAAAGACCAATTGATTGTAAAAGGTGCGCGTCAGCATAACCTAAAAAATATTGATATATCCTTGCCACGTGATCAGTTTATCGTCTTAACTGGCCTCAGTGGTTCTGGTAAATCATCCCTAGCATTTGATACGATTTACGCAGAAGGACAACGACGTTATGTTGAGTCCCTATCTGCGTATGCACGTCAATTTTTGGGACAAATGGATAAACCCGATGTCGATTATATTGAAGGTTTATCTCCAGCCATTTCTATCGACCAAAAGACGACGAGTCGCAACCCTCGCTCTACGGTTGGTACCGTAACGGAGATTTACGACTATTTACGCCTGTTATTTGCACGCGTAGGTCATGCACACTGTCCAGAGTGTGGTAAGCCTATTACCCAGCAAACAATACAACAAATGACTGACGATGTAATGAACTTTCCTGAAGGTACAAAGGTTTTAGTGCTGGCCCCTATGATTCAAGGTAAAAAAGGGGAACATAAATCGGTGTTTGAACAGCTTCGCAAAGAAGGCTTTGTTCGTGCTCGAGTAGACGGTGTAGTGCGCACTTTGGACGAAGAAATCGTATTAGAGAAGAACAAGAAACACTCCATCGATATCGTTGTGGACCGCCTCGTTGTAAAAGAAGGCATTGAATCTCGGTTGGCTGACTCTATGGAGACCGCTTCAAAATGGGCAGAAGGCATCGTTGTGATTCAAGAGGTAGACGGACCTGAACACATGTATAGCCAACATTTTGCGTGCCCAGATTGTCATATTTCATTACCTAAAATTGAACCACGTATGTTCTCTTTTAATAGTCCGTTTGGTGCGTGCCCATCTTGTTTAGGTATTGGTTCTACTATGGAGGTTGATGAGGAGCGCGTTATTCCAGATGGATCTATTAGCTTTGCCGATGGTTGCGTGCAAGCCTTGAGCTCCAATCCTAATGCTTGGTTTATGCGTCAAGTAGAAGGTCTATTAAAAGCTAATGGATATTCATTAGACTCCACCTATGATGAATTGCCGAAAGCATTACAGAAAAAGGTGATGTACGGTACGACGGATAAGGTAAGTTTCACCTATGAAAATATGAGAGGTGAAATAAAGGAATTCTTTACTGAGTACGAAGGTATTTTACCGATGGTTAAGCGCCGTCATAGTGAAGCCTCTACAGACTCTATGCGTGAAGAATTTGAAAAGTTTATGTCTATTAAGCCGTGTACTACTTGTGATGGAGCTCGTCTTAAACCTGAAGTATTAGCTATTACTGTAGGGGATAAGAATATCAACGAAGTAACGCAGTTAACTATTAAAGAAGCACTCGATTTCTTTGGTAATCTACAGTTAACTGAACGTGAACAAGTGATTGGTGCTCAAATTTTAAAGGAAATCAATGCTCGTCTAGGTTTTCTTAATAATGTAGGTCTCGATTACTTAACAATGAACCGTAGTGCAGGCACATTATCTGGTGGTGAAGCACAGCGTATTCGGTTAGCTACACAGATCGGCTCTGGCTTAGTAGGTGTATTATATATCCTAGATGAGCCATCTATCGGTTTACATCAACGCGATAATGATCGACTCATCGATACATTAAAAGGGTTACGTGACTTAGGCAATACCTTGCTCGTTGTAGAACATGATGAAGATACGATGCGTGCTGCCGATTATTTAGTAGATATCGGTCCTGGAGCAGGTGAACATGGGGGTCAAATCATTGCAGCAGGTACTGTTAAGGAAGTGATGAACGTAGAAGACTCTATCACTGGACAATACTTGAGTGGTCGTAAATTTATTGCGCTACCAGAAGAGCGACGTAAACCAGGTAAGAACTGCATTGAAATTCGCGGTGCTAAGGAAAACAATTTACAAAATGTAAATGTAAAATTCCCTATTGGCTTGTTTAATGTTGTTACTGGTGTCAGCGGTTCTGGTAAGTCTACCTTGATTAATGAAATTCTCTACAAAGGTTTAGCTAATCAATTATATCGCTCTAACCACAAAGTAGGGGCTCATAAAGAAATCCGTGGTCTTGAACATATCGATAAAATCATCAATATTGATCAAAGTCCGATTGGCCGTACACCTCGTTCCAATCCAGCTACTTATACAGGTGTATTCGATGCCATACGCGAGCTCTATAGTCAAACACCGGAAGCAAAGATGCGCGGTTACAAACAAGGGCGCTTTAGCTTTAACGTAAAAGGCGGTCGATGTGAGGCTTGTCGTGGTGATGGTATTATCAAGATTGAAATGCATTTCCTTCCAGATGTATACGTGCCTTGTGAAGTCTGCAAAGGTGCGCGTTATAACCGTGAAACTTTGGAGGTTAAATATAAAGGAAAATCCATTGCTGATGTATTAGATATGACTGTTGATGATGCTGTAGAATTTTTTAGTGCGATTCCTAAGATCAATCGTAAGATGGTTACCCTCCAAGAGGTTGGCCTTGGGTATATCCGTTTAGGTCAGGCGGCTACTACATTATCTGGTGGTGAGGCTCAACGGGTTAAATTAGCTACAGAACTAGCACGTCGTAGCACCGGTAAAACGCTATACATCCTCGATGAGCCTACTACAGGTCTTCATGCTGAAGATATTCGTAAGTTGTTACATGTATTGCAACAACTTGTAGAGGGCGGAGATACTGTTGTTGTTATCGAACATAACTTAGATGTTATTAAGATGGCTGACCATATCATCGACCTCGGTCCTGAAGGTGGTAATCGCGGTGGAACTATCGTGGCAACTGGTACGCCTGAGGAAATTGTTAAGGTGAAAGAAAGCTATACCGGCAAGTTCTTAGGGCCTGTATTGGAACAGACTAAGAAATTTATGAAAGCTGCAAAAAATAAGAAATAAAACATCTAAAAATCTACAAGGAAAGGAGGAAACATGCCGTCTGAAGAATTACTGGAAAAGGTCAGTCATCTGCCAACGACGCCAGGTGTCTATTTATGGCGCGATCAATATAACCGCATCATCTATGTAGGTAAAGCTATTAATCTGCGCAACCGTGTGCGTTCCTATGTACGTAACGATGCGAACCGCGCACCAAAGGTTACGGCCATGATGAAGCGTGCCGTCGATGTGGAAGTCATTCAAACAAAAACGGAGATGGAAGCGCTCATCTTGGAGAATACACTTATCAAGGAGCATGAACCGAAATATAATATTAGGCTTCGTGATGATAAGACGTATCCCTATGTTAAAATATCAGTGCAAGAGGACTATCCTCGAGTATATATGACGCGTCGCCTAGAGCGTGATGGAGCCAAGTACTTTGGCCCTTTTACAGATGTCACATCTGTTCATGTGGTACTGAAATTAATACGACAGTACTATCCATTGCGCACCTGTAAGTCTATGAAGGTAGAACGCCCATGCTTACAGTATCATATGCATTACTGCGAGGCACCGTGTTTTAATAAAATATCGGTACCCGATTATCGGAAGTATATTGACGAAATCATAGAACTTTTTGAAGGTAAACCTATACCATTGTTAAAGGAAATTAAATCAATGATGGAGGCTGCTGCAGAAGATTTGCGCTTTGAAGATGCTGCACGTTATCGTGATCAATTGTCTAGCATTGAAAAGATACAAGAAAAGCAACGCATGGTTACCCAACGTGGCGACTTAGACGTCTTAGGATTGGCTGTAGATACATCGATGGCCTGTGTACAGTTGCTATTCATCCGCGGTGGTCGTCTGTTAGGCCGTGAGAATTACTTTGTGCAACATGATGGCGATAGTCCAGAAACTATTATGACAGACTTTATTAAGCAATACTATGGAGATACAAACTTTATTCCTAAAGAGTTGTTACTACCTATGGAGAGTACGGATAGGGACTTATTAACGGAATGGTTTACACAGCTCAAAGGCCAACATGTAGATGTATCTGTGCCACAACGTGGCTATAAGATGGATATGATTAAGATGGCTCATGAAAATGCAGAAACTTTCCTTGAAGAACGTCGTCGTCAGTGGCAGCACCAAATCGATAAGACTGGCGGGGCGATTAAGAAGCTAGCCGAGATTCTCGACTTACCACGTTTACCCGAACGTATGGAGTGTTTTGATATATCTCATACACAAGGAACTGAAACGGTGGCTTCTATGGTTGTTTTTGAAGGTGGCAAGCCTGCGAAGAAAGAATATCGCCGCTTTAAACTGAAAACCACACAAGGTAAATCTGATGATTTTAAATCGATGGCTGAAATTATGGAACGTCGTTACGGTAATGAAACAGACTGGCCTATGCCGGATCTTATTATCATCGATGGTGGTAAAGGTCAGCTCAATGCGGCTTTGCCGTTAATCCGTGCCGTTGGTGTTACAGATGTGCCAGTTATCTCCTTGGCTAAGCGTATTGAAGAGGTCTTTGTAGAGGGACAATCTGAAAGTATTATTTTGAGTCATCACACGCCGGAGCTTCAATTACTTCAACAAATTCGTGATGAAGCGCATCGCTTTGCCATTACCTATCACCGTAAGTTGCGCGGTAAGCGAAATCTTGAATCTATTCTTGACCATATTGAAGGTATCGGGCCTAAACGCCGTAAGGCCTTATGGGCTCACTTTAATAGTTTAGAGGCCATGAAAGAGGCATCTATTGATGAACTTGCAAATGTAGAATCTATGAATTATAAGACGGCAGAAGCGCTATATAATTTCTTCCGTATGTCCAAAGTAGAGAAACAAGAGGCTCTAAAATAAAAAAATCACCTATTGATTACTTACACTTGAGCGTAATCAATAGGTGATTTTATTATTTTACAATAGTTCTAGGTTTGTAATGTTGTATGTAGTATGTGCGAAGTGTAAATAATATACCCGCAACTACTACGCTAGCCAACAACCCAATCCATACGCCAAATGGTCCATAATTAGGATTTTTGGCAAGGGTATAAGCTGTTGGGAAACATACGCCCCAATACGATACGAGGGAGATGTAAAGCACTATTTTTACATCCTTGTAAGCTCTTAGAATACCTTGTAATGGAGTACCGATGGCATCGATAGCGGCAAAGAATACGCCATATCCAAGGAATTGATAAATAAGTTCATATACTTCATCATCATTTGTAAATAGATCCGCAATATTATCCATATGAGTGAACGTAAAGGCACAAATGAGAACGGCTATGATGATGGCTAATACACGAGAAATATAAGAGTATTGGATAGCTTCTATTTTTCGTCCTGCACCGAGTTCATAGGCAACGGCAATGGTAGCGGACATGGCGATACTTAATGGTAAGCAGTAGAATACATTTGTAAAAGAAATGACAGATTGATGAGCTGCTACTACAGCAGATCCAAAGTGAACCATTAAGAGCCCAGCAATGCTAAAGATACTAGCTTCAAAAAAGATAGAAAAACCTATGGGAATACCAACTTGTAATTGTTCACGGATATAGTGAAAATTCGGGCTATGGAAATCTTTATAGATGCGATAGCCTTTTAACTTAGGATGCAATAGAATGACTAAGCTAAATAGAACTAAGTTTGTCCAACAGGCACCAGCAATACCGTAGCCAGCACCAACACCACCAATTTCAGGAAAACCGTAATGACCAAAGATGAGTGCATAATTTAAGAATACGTTAATCACAAAGCTTGTAAAGACGATGGCCATGGAGTAATGCGTTAATCCGTGAGAATCGACAGTGTTACGCAAGGTATTTACCCAGAGTAATGGGAATAAACCAAGTGCAAAGGCTTTCAGATAACTAATACATACCTCGGTGGCGGCCGGCTCAAGATTTAAATATGTCAATAAAGGGCGTAAGCCGAATATACCGATTAGTAAAATTAAAAATGCTAGTCCTGTACCGATGAAAAGGCCTTGATGAAAGATTATTGGAATATCATCTGTTTTCTTAGCTCCTAATAGTTGAGAAATAATTGGTGTGATACCCATTAATGTACCTTGTGCAAAGATATAGAAGAGGAGCCATAAATTATATCCCGTAGCAACACCAGCTAAATCAGTCGTACTATATTGCCCCGTTAAAAAGATGGCGATAAAGGTCGCCCCAATCAGGGAAAATTGAGTGATGCACATTGGAGTAAATAGTTTTATAAACAACCATAATTTTTGCAGTATAGAATATGTTTGATACATACTAACCTCCCTAGTAACGATATACTATACCATATCATAAAGTAGCTTAATTTAATAGCCAAAACCTAAGGGAAAAAGGAATTAAATTTATAAAAAAAATAGAGCCCATATTGTGATTATGTAAGGGGAGAAATGACCTTATATAAACTATCTTATTTAATAAGAAAGAATTATGATAAAAACGTATATATATGTTGATAATTGAATTTTACACTACTTTACTATATCGATTATAATATATATACTATTGTTTTATTCTAAGGAGGATACATTGGACATCTTAACTGTACAAGGCTTATTAGCGATGCTTCAAATCATCGTTATTGATATTTTATTAGCTGGTGACAATGCCATCGTTATTGGTATGGCGGCTCGCAACCTACCCGCACATTTACAGAAGCAGGCGATTTTCTGGGGCACAGCGGGCGCTATTATTTTACGTCTTGTTATGGCATTCCTATTTGTAGAGGCCTTGAACAATATTCCTGCTCTTCGTTTAGTTGGTGGTATCCTTCTTTTATGGATCGGTTACAAGCTTGTTGTTGATGATGACGGCGAGCACAATATCGAGGCTAAAGATAACTTGCGCGCTGCTATCATGACCATTGTTATTGCAGATGGAATTATGGGTATTGATAATGTTATTGGTGTAGTTGGTGCCGCTAGTGGCAATATGACATTAGTTGCTGTCGGTATGCTTATTACAGTACCTATTATCATTTATGGTAGTACTTTATTTGTAAAAGTTATCGAACGCTTTCCGATCATCCTTTACGTTGGTGGCGGTATCCTTGCCTGGGTGGGTGCAGCGATGAGTGTGGAAGATAAATTAATTTCACATACCGTAGAACCGTATGCATTACTCATTAAAATTGGTGCTGTTATTCTCGTAGTAGGGGCATCTTTGTTAGTAAAGAAACTTAAAAAATAATGTAATATATCTCTTCTTCTAGTCGTAGGAGGAGAGATATTTTTTTGTAAAAGTACACTCCTAATAGAAATCATCATAAGTGTATTATAAGGATAGTATAAGCATATATGGAGAGCTTATCTACATATTATATAGAGCCTTACAGCTATATATTGGAAATAATGGTAATAGATTGAGCCGTTCGTATAGATGAGAAAATACAATATTTATGGTATAGTTAAGGGATAGTTATAGAATTAGTAAACTGAATTGAGGTAAGTACAGAATGGAATTTTTAGAAGTCGCTACGTGGATAACCATTAGTAAAATTATTTTAATAGATATTTTGTTAGCCGGAGATAATGCTGTTGTTATCGGTATGGCTGCGGGCAAATTAGCACCAGAATTGCAGAAAAAAGCGGTTCTCTGGGGGACTGTTGGTGCTATCCTAATGCGCCTTATTTTTGCCACTATTTTAGTAGAGGCGTTAACGTTAATTCCACTCATCCATTTAGGGGGCGGTCTAGTTCTCGTGTGGATTGCCATTCAGCTGTTAAAAGGCGACGATGAAGAGGCTCATATTGAGGCAAAAAATTCTTTAAGTGGCGCTATTTGGACTATTATCGTAGCCGATGCAATGATGAGTATCGATAATGTTATCGGTGTAGTAGGTGCCGCCAAAGGCCATTTAGAACTTGTTATTGTAGGCCTATTAATTACAGTGCCAATTATTATTTTCTGCTCCACTTTATTTGCTCGTATTATTCACAAATTTCCAGCAATCCTCTGGGCTGGTGGTGCACTCCTCGGTTGGGTCGCAGGTGAAATGATCGTAGAGGATCCATTCCTTGTTCCATATATTCAAGGGGAAGAATTACTTGTGAAAGTAGGTACAGTATTCTTTGTACTCGTTGTGACTGGTATGATTAAAATTTGGAAGAAAAGAGACGCGTAATGAACGGTACAAGTCGTACATCTCGTAAACATAAATCAAAACAACAGAATAGAAGAGGGGCTCGCTCTAATCAAGGCCAGACTACTAGTGGTACAGTATCTAAAAAGCAACAAGCTAAACTCAATGCACCCGTTAAACTAGGTGATGAAGTGCTCGTAACCATTCATGGTATTGGTAGCAGTGGTGAAGGGGTAGGTCGTGTAGACGACTTTACTGTCTTTGTTCCGTTTGCCTTGCCTGGAGAAACTGTAAAAGTAGTCATTAACATGGTGAAAAAGACGTATGCTACAGGTAGACTCTTAGAAATTGTTACAATGGCTCCTAATCGTATCGATGCTAGTTGTGAACTTTATGGCTTCTGTGGGGGGTGTCAACTACAACACATTACCTATGAAGGTCAGCTTTCACTGAAAACACAAAAGGTGAAGGATGTTATAGAACGCATTGGTCATCAAAATCCAGACCTTGTAAAATCTGCATTAGGCCCTAAAGAGCCGTGGGCATATCGCAATAAAATGCAAATGCCTGTAGGTGGTACTAAAGGCAATATTCAAATGGGATTCTATGCGATGGGATCTCACGATATCGTGCAAGGCACAAACTGTCCTATACAAGACGAAGGGAATAATATCATAGCTCAAGCTTGTTACCAAATTGCTAAAGAGTTTGATATTGAACCTTATGATGAACATACAGGAAAGGGTGTGCTGCGCCATATTATCGGACGCATTGGACAGTCAGGATGGATGATTATCCTTGTAACGGCCACCGAACAGTTGCCGCATAAAGAGAAGTGGGTAGAGAAACTAACGGAACGAATTCCTCAACTAGAAACTATCGTTCACAACGTGAATAGTAAGCGTACTAATGTTATCTTAGGACCTAAAAATAATATTCTCTATGGGGATGGGACGATTACAGATCACATAAAGGACTTACAGTTTACATTATCTCCACATTCCTTCTTCCAAGTGAATCCAGAACAAACTACCGTACTTTACGATCAAGCATTAGCGTATGCGGACTTAAAAGGTGATGAAACTGTTATTGATGCGTACTGTGGTACGGGGACTATTTCATTGTTTTTGGCTCATAAGGCAAAACATGTAATCGGTATAGAAATCGTAGAACCGGCCATTCTCAATGCTCGTGAAAACGCGCGCCGTAACGGCTATGATAATACAGAATTTATCGTCGCTGATGTGGCTGTAGAAATGCCGAAACTCTACAAAGCTGGCGTACGACCAGACGTGATTGTATTCGATCCAATCCGTGCAGGCTGTAAAGAAGAAGTGTTGACCTCTGCAGCGGGCATGGAACCAAAACGCATTGTTTACGTATCCTGTAACCCAGCAACCATGGCTCGAGACATTGAAATCCTCACACACTATGGCTACGAACTAAAAGAAGTACAACCAGTAGATATGTTCCCTATGACCGCTCATATTGAGTGTGTAAGTTTATTGAGTAGAATATAAGCAACAGAGTTGAGGGTTAGATTTCTTGGTGTATTAATAAGGATTAAGTATATAAACTATGAAATGTTGTAATTAAAGCATTGTATAATGAAAAATTAAGATAGTTTGGTAGTATAAAATAATTAGTTAAATAGTATGATAAAAAGATTTGATTTATCTTCTAAGAAAAATGAAGTTAATATTTGTAAAGATAGCTAATCATAAAGATTAAGTTATTATTTATACTTTATAGTTGTGTCAATGTGTCAGTGTAACTTAGATTTAAATTTTTAAAGTCTAGATTTTTACACTAGTAAAATTGTTTGCGAATAAAATAACTTAAAGTTTGTAGATATCATATTTATTTAAATTTCTCAAGATTTTATTCTAGAATGTGATATATGAATTAAAGATAGTTATTAGATCCTTTATTCTAGTAATACTTAGAGTAGATTTTGCAAAATATTATTAAATGCTAGTGTTTTAGTATTTAATAATAATAAATTTAGTTATTTTGGTAGTAAAGTGGATTCATGAGGTTTTTATGATAAGTCTAGGTATAGCAATAAAGAAAAATGAATTGTGGTACTCTGTTATAGAAGGAAAAAAGATGGAGAATGCTATTATTTTAAATTCAGGAAAACAAAATTTCCAATCGGATACTTCTTCTAAGCTATTAATGATGAGTTTTCATAGTTTATTTATTGAATTAATTACAAAATTTCATCCTGATGTTATAGTGTATAAATTATCTTTAAAAGCAAATATGAAACAGATACCATATATGCACTTTTCATTTGGTATTCTAAATTTTTTGTGTAATGAGAATAGTATTCCTATAATAGAAAGAAGTAATAGTTGGATTACTGCAGGGAAAAAATCAAAAATAATAAAATGTATTAGCCATTTTTCTGATAACCATTTTAGAACTGATGAAGAGATGCAAGCTACATTAATAGCATGGTTTGAGATAGGAGAATAATATGGATATAGAATGTGATTATTCTGGAGAAGAAGTTGGTAAATATAAATTATTATCTAAATTGGGAAATGGAGGATTTGGTGCTGTATATAAAGCAGAAGATAGAGTTTTACATGTAGAAAAGGCTATAAAAATAATAGAAGTATCAGATCCTAGAAAGGCGTATGAACTATTTAACGAGGCAGCAATTCCATATGAGTGTCAGCATAATAATATTATTAGAATAAATAGTGGCGAGTTACTTACCTTTAATTCTGAAGATGTTTTTATTGTTGATATGGAATTAGTAAACGGTAATTCTATTGAGTGTTTGCTTAAAGAGCGATTTGTTCCTATTAGTGAAAGTATACATTATATTAAAGCTATATTATTTGCAGTTGAATTTTCTCATTTAAAAGGAATTATCCATAGAGATATAAAACCTGCAAATATTTTACTCGATAATGGTACTCCTAAATTATCAGATTTTGGATTATCAACGACATTAGGCAATTTAATTGTTCCCTGGAGATGGTACAGAACTCATGCAGCCCCAGAAACTTTTGTAGATTATTCGATTGCTACTGTAGAGACTGATATTTTTGCATTAGGAATGACAATGTTTCGCATGGTAAATAATATATCAAATTGGAGATTTTTTTTACAAAATATACCTAATTTTGAGCGTTATATAAGGAATGGAACTCTTATCGAAAAAATACAATTTGAACCATATATTCCTAAAAAACTTCAAAGAATAATTCGTAAAGCTTGTAATCCATTACCTGAAAAACGATACCATAGTGCTTCAGAACTTAGAAATTCTCTAGAAAAAATACATTTTTTATACAATTGGTATAAACTAGATAGGTATCATTGGCAAGGTAAATCTACTTCATTACCAGATAAAGATATTTATTTAGAAGTAAAAAGTAGAAGTATAAATGTAATAGTTAAAAATAATGGTAGATGTTCTTCAAAAGACACAAAGAAATTTAACAATATTGTAGATGCAGAGAATTATTTCTTTGAATATATAAGAGAATCTACCTTACAATAATATTGCCTTTGTTTATATTAGCTTGTAGTGGATATATGTTAAATGAAATTTTATAATAAAAATATGAGTTTAGATGTTCATACTTTATGTTTTAGAGGCTTATACTTTATTAGAATAAATATAATTATTTTTAACATGTAAAATATGTCAAAGTTATATAACTTTGTTTTTTAGATGTTCTTTTGAAGAAATTTATACTAAAGTCCTATTAATATATTATGTTTTATGGCTCTTTCAATTTTTTAGCACTATCTATTAAATAGTTAGTGCTATTTTTTTATAGTTAGTATATAATATTTATTTTTAAAGTTTACTTAGTAAATTTATTTTCAGAAAGTCCGGTTTTTTATATAATATTGTTATAAGTGTAAGTACAGTATGTAATAGGGATAATTAATTCAGAGGTAAGGGGTTATACTGATGGATGTAAAAATTTTTGATAATATTAATGATATTGTTCGTGATGATATGATGTCTACAATAAATAAGGGGAGTAAAATATCAATAGCCGCTGCTTGCTTTTCAATCTATGCATATGAAGAGTTAAAGAAACAATTAGAATCTATTGATGAATGTAGATTTATTTTTACAGCACCGACATTTATTAAAGAAAAAACAGAAAAACAAAAGAGAGAGTTTTATATTCCTAGATTAAATCGTGAAAATAGCTTATATGGTACAGAGTTTGAGTTGAAGCTACGTAACGAAATGAACCAGAAAGCTATAGCAAAAGAATGTGCAGATTGGATTAAACGAAAAGCAACCTTTAAGTCTAATATTACTGGGGAGAATATGACTGGTTTTGTGAATGTAACAAATTCCAATTCTGCTACTACTTATATGCCTATTAATGGTTTTACAACCGTAGATATTGGTTGTGAACGTGGTAATAATACCTATAATATGGTTAATCGCTTTGAATCACCATTTGCCGATTCTTATATTAATTTATTTGAGAGTCTATGGAATGATAAAAATAAGCTCCAGGATGTAACAGATATTGTTATAGAAAATATGACTTCTGTTTATAATGAAAATTCACCAGAGTCTATATACTTTTTGATTTTATATCATGTGTTTAGTGAGTTTCTTAATGATATTTCAACTGATGAATTACCTAATGAAGCTACTGGTTTTAAACAAAGTAAAATTTGGAATATGCTATACGACTTTCAGCGAGATGCAGTACTGGCTATTATAAATAAGTTAGAACGATATAATGGCTGTATTCTTGCAGATAGTGTTGGCTTAGGGAAAACTTTCACTGCATTAGCAGTCGTAAAATATTATGAGAACCGAAATAAAAGTGTCCTTGTTCTTTGCCCTAAAAAACTAGCAGAGAACTGGAATACCTATAAGGATAATTATGTAAATAATCCAATTGCTGGCGATCGCCTTAATTATGACGTCTTATTCCATACAGATTTATCTAGACCTGGTGGTTTTTCAAATGGTCTTGATTTAAATCGCTTAAATTGGGGAAACTATGATTTAGTTGTTATAGATGAATCACATAATTTCCGTAATGGTGTTGGCACGCATGCTAATACGGTGGAGAATCGTTATGTAAAGCTGATGGATAAGATTATTAGGTCTGGTGTAAAGACAAAAGTATTAATGCTTTCTGCAACACCTGTAAATAATAGATTTATTGATTTAAAAAATCAGTTAGCCATAGCTTATGAAGGTGATACCTCCCTTATTGATAATAAATTAGGTACCACTAAATCGATTGATGAAATATTTAGACAAGCACAACGAGCATTTAATGCTTGGAGTGAATTAGATGTTGCTGATCGAACAACAGATACTTTATTAAAAACATTAGATTTTGATTTCTTTGAATTACTAGATAGTGTTACGATTGCGCGGTCCAGAAAACATATTGAAAAATATTATGATACTGCTGATATTGGTAAGTTTCCTATAAGAAAGAAACCTATTTCTTTGAGGCCTGTACTTACTAATTTAGAAACAGCTACTAATTATAATCAGATTTATGAAGAGTTAAATAAGCTTTCCCTCTGCATCTATACACCGTCAAATTATATTTTTCCTAGTAAAATGCAAAAATATATTGATCTAACACATAATAAGGGGAATGAGTTAACCCAAACTGGTCGTGAACAAGGGATTCGTAAGTTAATGAGTGTTAACTTGTTGAAACGTTTGGAAAGCTCTATTAATTCTTTTCAACTTACATTACAACGTATTTATAGCCTTATTAATGATACTGTAGATAAGATAAATCGATTTGAGCAATATGGTACTAGTAGTATTGATATGTATGAATCTTCTGATACAGAGTGGGATCTAGATGATAGTAATACGGAATACTTTACTGTCGGTAATAAGGTTCAAATTGATTTAGCAGATATAGATTATAAAACATGGCGAGCTGAACTTACTTCAGATATTGAGGTATTAAATGATTTGTTGAGTATGTTGAATGTAATAACACCTAAATATGATGGTAAGTTACAATCTTTACTCAAAGTTATATCTGAGAAAATAGAAAATCCAATTAATATTAATAATAAGAAGGTTTTGATTTTTTCTGCTTTTTCAGATACTGCTGAGTATTTATATGAACATGTTAGTGCTTATATAAAAGAAAAATACGGACTTAATACAGCCGTTATTACAGGTTCTATTGATGGAAAAACTACTATTAAGAATTTTAAGGCAACCCTTAATAATGTATTAACTTGTTTTTCTCCTATTTCAAAAGATAAAGCAGTTTTGTTGCCGGATAGTACTGAGGAAATTGATGTATTAATAGCTACAGACTGTATATCAGAAGGTCAAAACTTACAAGACTGTGACTGTGTTATAAACTATGACATTCATTGGAATCCAGTGCGTATTATCCAACGATTTGGTCGTGTAGACCGTATTGGTAGTAGAAATGAAAGTATTCAACTTATTAACTTTTGGCCTGATATGGATTTAGATGAGTATATTAACCTTAAAGGGCGTGTAGAAACGAAAATGAAGATTTCTATTATGTCTTCAACTGGTGATGATGATCTAATTAACGCTGAGGAGAAGGGTGACTTAGAATATAGAAAGCAACAGCTAAAGCGTTTACAAGAGGAAGTAGTAGATATAGAAGATATGTCTACTGGTATTTCTATTATGGATTTAGGATTAAATGAGTTTAGACTAGATCTTTTAGAGTATATCAAAAATCATGGGGATATGGATACAAAACCAAAAGGGTTACATGCTGTTGTTTCATCATCTGAAGAACTTCCAGAAGGTGTAATATTTGTACTAAAGAATGTTAATAATTCTGTGAATATAGATAATCAAAATAGAATTCATCCATTTTATATGGTTTATATTAGTATGGATGGAGATATTATTTGTGATTATCTAAATCCAAAACAATTGCTAGATGATATTAGATTATTGTGTAGAGGTAAAAAAGAACCAATTGTAGATTTATGTCATATTTTCAATGAAGAAACTAATGATGGAAAAGATATGCATGAAATATCAAGTTTACTTCATGAGACAATTCATTCTATTATCGATACAAAAGATAAAAGTGATATTGATAGTTTGTTTACAGCTGGTGGAACCTCTGCACTTATTTCAGTAGTAACTGGCTTAGATGACTTTGAGCTCATTTCTTTCTTGGTAGTTAAATAAGAAGGAGATATATGATGCTAGGTTTATCAAAAACTACGGAGTTTAATCGACGAATTCCGAAAATAAAGTTCTATGAGAATATAAATATAACGCCTTCTCTAAAAAGATTATTTGTAGATCAAGTAAAGAATATTTATTGGAGAAATAAAATTGCGGTTACAACTACAAACCTTACTGATGGTAAATATGTAACAGAGATTGAAGTATTTGAAATCAATCTTAATAGCTCACAAGTAAATATTGAATTATTGAAATTGATTGATAGTATAATCCCGTACCATATTCTTTATATTTTAGAATACAATGGTAAGTATCAGGCTTGGATTGGATATAAAGAAACTACGGATATAGAAAAGAAAAAATCCAAAGTGGATAGATACTATCACACGGATTGGATTGAGGAAAAGGACTTCGTAGTCAAGCTTGAAGGTCTTAACCTTGATGATGTATATGAAAATTTAGTACGCCAAATTGCTGGTGATAAGTTACAATCTGATAACTCTACTGAAAGTTTGAAACAGTCTGTAGAACGTGATAAACAAATAGAAATTATAGAAAAACAGATTAATACATTACAAAATAAAATACGAAAAGAAAAACAGCTGAATAAACAAATCGAAATGAATACTGAGTTGAAGAAATTAAGAAAAGCATTGGAGATAATATAATGGAAAAAATGAGAATGGAATCAGTAGATATGACTGAAAAAAATATAGAAAAAATTGAATCATTATTTCCTAACTGCATTACAGAAGCTTTAGATGAAAATGGTAAGTTAAAAAAAGCTATAAATTTTGAATTGTTAAAACAAATGCTTTCTAAAGAAATCATAGATGGGGATGAAGCCTATGAGTTTACATGGGTTGGAAAAAAAGCTGCTATTGTTGAAGCGAATAAGCCAATTCGTAAAACTTTACGTCCTTGTGTTAAAGAGAGTGTTAATTGGGATAGTACAGAAAATCTATATATTGAAGGGGATAATTTAGATGTATTAAAGTTATTACAAGAAAGTTATTTAGGTAAAATTAAATTAATCTATATTGATCCACCCTATAATAAAGGTAAAGACTGGATAATGTATCCTGATAATTTTTCTATCTCTCAAAAACAATATGAACATGATATGGGGATGTATGATGAATTAGGCAATAAATTATTTAAAGAAAATAATGAAACTAATCCTCGATTTCATTCTGTTTGGTGTTCCATGATGTACCAGCGGCTTCTGCTTGCTAGGAATCTTTTGACTGAAGATGGAGTTATATTTATATCAATAGATGAAAGTGAGTATTCAAATATTAGAAATATATGTAATGAAATTTTTGGTGAAAAAAATCATTTTGGTGATTTGATTTAGGAAGCAACAACACAACCAATAAATGCTGGAGCTGCAAAATTTGGGCTACAAAAGAAAACAGAACCGATTTTATTATATGGTAAGAACAAGTCAAAATTATCAGGTTTTGTTTTAGAGGAGATTGAAGGGGACTTATGCTATCCACATAATGGTCGTTTTGGAAAGTGTAGATTTGAAATAATTGAAAAATCTGATATTGGTGATTACAATAGACCTACTATGCGGTTTAAAATACTTGGGCAATATCCCAGAGAGGGTAAACGTTGGCAAATTGGAGAGGATACTGCACGTGAATTAGAACGAAGTGGTAGAGTTGAGATTATAGATGGTATTGTTAAGAAAGCAATATATCCTGAAGATGAATTAGGAAAGAAAAAATATAAACCTTTTTGGTCTCTTTTCACAGCGGATTCTGTAGGAACAGCTCAAACTGGAAAAGAAGAATTTAATTCGATTATGGGTGCTCAATTAGGTTTTGATACAGTTAAGCCAACTACTTTACTTAAAAAGTTATTTTCATATTTAGGGGATGACTATACGATCCTTGACTTCTTTTCTGGAACTGCTAGTACTGCTGATGCAATTCTTCAATTAAATGTTAATACAAATGGTCATAGAAATTATATTATGGTTCAATATCCAGAGCCTTGTGCTGAAAATAGTGAGGCCCATAGAAGAGGTTTTGCAAATGTATGTGATATTGGTAAGGAGCGGATTCGTCTTACTTCAAAACGGCTGGCACAAGAGAACCCTGATATTAAATTTGATGGAGGAGTTAGAGTGCTAAAGGTTGATGAGTCTAATATGAATAATATTTTTTATAGTCCAGATGAATATAATCAAAACTTGCTTTCTATACTTGAATCTAATATTAAGACAGAACGAACTGCTTTAGATTTATTATTCGGGTCCTTACTTGAATGGGGATTACCATTATCCTTACCATATAATTCAGAAGAGATTGATGGTTGTACTATACATGACTATAACAACGGAGATTTGATTGCTTGTTTTGATGAAAATATTCCAGATCGTGTTATTAAACAAATAGCAAAAAAACAACCTCTTCGTGCAGTTTTTAGAGATAGTAGTTTTGCTAATAGTCCTTCTAAAATTAATGTAGGTGAGATATTTAAGTCTTTAGCTCCGGATACAAAAGTAAAAGTTATTTAGGAGATACAGCGATGAAACTACAATTTAAGCATCAAAAATTTCAAGCTGATGCTGCGAAGGCAGTAGTAGATGTGTTTGCCGGACAACCTTATTTAACTCCATCGTATATGATGGATAGCGGTACTGGCTATATTCAGCAATCACTGACAGAAGAGATAGACTTTATTGGCTTTAGTAACCAGAAAATTGTGAAAGAATTAAATGATGAGTTAATTCTTAATCGAATAAAGAAAATACAACGAGATAATCAAATTCAACCATCTGATAAATTAGAAGGTAGATATAATTTAACTATAGAAATGGAGACTGGTGTTGGTAAGACTTATACATATATTAAAACTATGTATGAGCTTAACAAACATTATGGATGGAGTAAGTTTATTATTATTGTACCTAGCATTGCTATACGTGAAGGTGTGTATAAAACATTTCAAGTTACACAGGAACATTTTGCAGAAGAATATGGTAAAAAAATCCGATTTTTTATTTATAAATCTAATCAACTAAATGAAATTGATCGCTTTGCATCCGATAATTCTATTAATGTTATGATTATCAATTCTCAAGCTTTTAACTCTAAGGCCAAAGATGCAAAACGCATATTTCTAGAATTAGATGAGTTTAAATCACGTCGTCCTATAGATATTATTGCTAAAACAAATCCAATTCTTATTATTGATGAACCTCAATCTGTAGAGGGGGAAAAAACTAAAGAGCGTTTAGAAGATTTTAACCCTTTATTTACTTTGCGTTATTCAGCAACACATAGAAGTGATAGTATTTATAATATGATTTATCGTTTAGATGCTGTCGATGCATATAATAAACACCTTGTAAAAAGAATTTCAGTTAAAGGTATTACTGAGTCTGGAAGCACTGCTACTGAAAGTTATGTATATCTTGAACGTATAAAGTTGACAAAAGCAGAGCCTACAGCATCGATTCAGTTTGACTTTAAAGGTACTAAAGGCATCCGGAAGATAACTAGAGTTGTTTCGGAAGGCTATAACCTTTATGATAACTCTGGTCAAATGGAAGAATATAAAGATGGTTTTGTTGTATCAAGAATTGATGGTCGAGATAATTCGATTGAGTTTATCAACGGTATAAAAATTTATGCTGGTGATGTAATTGGTAAGGTGAATGAAAATCAGCTTCGACGAATTCAGATAAGAGAAACGATTTTATCTCATATTGAAAGAGAGCGTGAGTTATTTTATAAGGGGATAAAGGTATTATCACTATTCTTTATAGATGAGGTATCGAAGTACAGACAATATGACTCTCATGGGAATCCTATAAATGGTATCTATGCCAAAATATTTGAAGAAGAATATAAGGATATAGTTGATAATCTCCAAACAAAATTTGGTGAGGAAGATTACTTAGGGTATATTAATACTATTAGTGAATCTTCAACACATGCAGGGTATTTTTCTGTTGATAATAAAGGTAAAATGGTTGATAGCAAAATAACACGTAATGAGTCAATAACAGATGATATTAATGCCTATGATCTTATTATGAAGAACAAAGAACTTCTTTTAGATAGAGACCCTAATAAATCTCCTGTTAGATTCATCTTTTCTCATTCTGCATTACGTGAAGGCTGGGATAATCCAAATGTCTTTCAGATTTGTACATTAAAACAAAGCAGTAGTGATGTGCGTAAACGTCAAGAAGTAGGCCGAGGCCTTCGTCTTTGTGTAAACCAAGATGGGGAACGTATGGATACAAATGTACTTGGTAATGATGTACATAATGTAAATGTTCTTACTGTTATAGCTAGTGAAAGTTATGATAGTTTTGCAAAGGGCTTACAAGCTGAAATTGCTGAGGCTGTTGCTGATAGACCTAAATCAATCACACCTGAATTATTTATTGGAAAAGTAATTAAAGATATTTATAATAATGAACAGGTTATAGATGATAAATTGGGACGTGCTATTCATTTTGATCTTATTGTAAATGGTTACATTGATAAAACAGGTGCTCTTACTGATAAATATTATGATGATAAGTCTAACGGTTTAATACAGGTTGCTGATGAAGTAGCTGACTCCAAAGATGCAGTTACAGGAATCATTGACTCTATTTATGATGCTAAATCGATACAATTTGAAAATGCACGTAGTAATAACGTAGAGCTTCAGTTAGATGATGATAAAGTTTCTATGCCTGAATTCAAAGCCTTATGGGATAAGATAAACTCTAAATCCGTATATGTCGTTGATTTTGATACAGATGAGCTTGTTAGAAATGCAATTTCAGCTTTAGATAGCAAACTTCGAGTTCCAAAAATTTTCTATAAAGTTGAATCTGGTACTATGAAACAGATTAAATCAAAAGAGGAGTTAGAAACATCAGGATCTTTTGTAAAAGAGGCTGCTTCAACTTATGGAAGTAAAAATGCTGTAAGCACAAATGTTAAATATGATTTAGTCGGTAAACTAGTAGATGAGACAGGACTAACTCGAAAAGCAATTATACAGATTCTTCAAGGTATTGAATCTGCTGTTTTTAATCAATTTAAAGATAATCCAGAAGAGTTCATTATTAAAGCTGCATCACTTATAAATGATGAAAAAGCAACATCAATTATTGAGCATATTACATATGATGTATTAGATGAAAAATATGATACTAATGTATTTACAGATCCAACAATTAAGGGACGTTTAGGCACGAATGCAATGAAGGCTAATAAGCATTTATATGATCATATTGTTTATGACTCAACAAATGAGAAAAACTTTGCATCTGAATTGGACATAAACTCTGACGTGGCTGTATATGTTAAATTACCTGATGGATTCTATATATCAACACCAGTTGGTAGATATAACCCAGATTGGGCAATAGCTTTTTATGAAGGCACTGTAAAACATATTTATTTTGTTGCAGAAACAAAGGGCTCAATGAATTCAATGCAACTTCGATTGATTGAAGAATCTAAATTACATTGTGCACGAGAACACTTTAAAGCTATCAGTAAAGGGGACGTTGTTTATGATGTTGTTGATAGCTATAAGTCACTTCTTGATATTGTGACTAAGTAATTAGAACGTATATATTCTAGGGAATATTATAATGAGAGTTAGTGAGTCGATTAATTATAAATGGAGATGATTCTTTGGCTAACCATGCATATAGAGATAAAGAAAGACGAGATTTAATACTAGCAAGTGAGGCTCTTGAAGAAAATAGGGATAAATATTTTTATTGTCCAAATCCGCTATGTAATAGTAAATTATTTGTATGTGCTGGTGATGGCTCTCGGAAAGCATATTTTAGAGCAACTAAATCTGCGTATAAACATATTGCTAATTGTCCTTATGCAAATAGTTCAGTCGCTTTTGATGACAATAAATTTAATGAGTTAAATTTTTCTTTTGAAAATGCAATGCAAAATCTTTTAGTTAAGAAGAATTCGAAAAATTCAAGTGGGAATTCTAAAAAATCTTCATATGGTGAAAATTATAATCTAACACTCAGTACAATAAAGCAGATATATTCTATATGTAAACGATTTCATCCTAATTACTCATATGGAAATGAGAAAATTGGAAGAATGATTTTAGATGATAGAACTGCATACTGGTATCCTAAAGGTGTTTTCGGCTTTAAAATAATTGAGTCATGTGTAAAAGGTCGCTTTTACGATAGTGATAAAAATGAGATTTATTTAGTAGCTCCTGTAGCAAATCCTAATTATCATTTTATATTATCTATTTCTGATATAAACCTTTATAACAAGATAAGAAATATGGTATTTGAAAATAAAGATAAATTTATTATAGTTGCTGGAGACTGGAAACCTTCAAATTTAGGCTATGATTACTTTGAAACAAAAATATATAGTGATAGACAAATATCTATTTTAAATTGATATTTTATAAACTATTATGAGATTATTTTTTTTGTGGATAAATAATATAAGCCGTATCTTTTAAAGGAGTAAGAAAATGGAGCTTCGATCACTTGCTAGGATATCTTTACCTAAGGACGAGTATGTTTACTTGTTGGGGATGGCTATTTCAGTATTTATCTCTAATAATGGTTTTATTATAGAGAACATTATTAATACAGATAGTGATTATTCTTGGTATGACTTGATTGATAAAGAATCAGGCCAACTTAAATCGCCTATTGCTCAAACAATTACGAAAAATGCTGGTGGAGAAATAGCTGAGTTATTTTCAGATATTGTTTATAGGCGCAATCGTATCATTCATAGTTTTAGAATCACTTCATCTAAAAATGAGCAAATTTTAGCTACAAAAGATAGAATTACCAATCAACAATTTTATATAGATGAGCATTATTTGATAAATTTTATAGAGTTGAATAATAAATTATCTTACTTATTGCATGAATATCGTGGATATTAAAATAATCAATAATGATATTTTGTTGTCTAGACTAAAAGCCCTTCGCTTATGCAAAGGGCTTTTACTGTACACTCATACTTATAAATATAATATAATTAAAATAGATATATGTATTGTATTCGATGAGGTATTTGTTATGGGATTAATTTTAGATATTTATGAGATAATGCACCAATTGAGTATTTGGCGACCAATATTTCATTCGGAAGCAGATTTTCAGTTTAGCTTAGCATGGATGATTAAAGAACAATATCCAAATTGTGATATTAGATTAGAGTTTGTACCTGAATTTAATCCTAATTTACATCTTGATATTCTTGTTATATTAGATGGTAAATGGATTCCTATTGAGCTTAAATATACAACAAGAAAATGTATTAAAACTATAAATGATGAAGTATATGTATTGAAGGAGCAAGGTGCTAAGGATCAAGGTTGTTATAATTACTTAAAAGATATAATGCGTATAGAGGAATTTAGGGATAAGAGTAATAACTTTATTGAAGGTTATACTATCAAGATAACTAGTGAGATATCTTATCTAAAGCCTCCGACAAAAGTAAATTGTACATACGCCGAATTTTCTATAGAGGATGGTTCTATAAAAACTGGGTGTATGAATTGGGCCGCTAATACCGGAAAAGGAACAATGCGTGGAATGGAAGCACCTATAGTATTAACGGGTATGTATCCAATAAATTGGAAAGAATATTCTAAAGTTGATGATACTAATAGTGGTACTTTCATGTATCTTGTAAATACAATTAGTAATTTAAATTAGGAGATATATATGTTTAAACCAGTTCGTAAAAAGATAAATGAAATAGACCATAGTACTGCAGAAGCTTTATTACAATCTAATCGTCGAGGTATTTTAGCCATGAACGGCGATAATGGTTACCCTTATGCTATTCCTATTAATTATTTTTATGATTGCGATAAGAAGAAAATTTATTTTCATGGAGCTAAAGCTGGTCATAAAGTAGATGCATTGAAAACTTCAGATAAGGTATGTTTTACCGTATATGGTAATGAGCGTATTGATAAATCTGAACCATGGGCGCCGTATGTACAAAGTGTAGTCGTATTTGGAAGATGTCGTTTGCTAGAGACAGGCCCAGAATCAATAGATCGATTAAAAGAATTTGCTATGAAGTATTATCCTGATGAATCGTTAGCTGATGAACAAATTGCTCGTAATGGGAGAGCAACACAAATGTTTGAAATTACCATTGAACACATGAGTGGTAAACAAGTACAAGAGAAATAATAGATTAGCCCTTCGCTATGCGAAGGGCTTTTACTATACACTCATACTTATAAATGTAATATAATGTAATTAGTGATAATCATTTTAAAAATATAGTTCATGGGAGAGCGACATGATACAGTTAAAAGATTTAGGTACATTTGAATCAGTGCCTCATATCGTAACAGATATTGTAACAGGAAATATTAGGGCTTTAGAAAATGCATTAACCAATGGTTGGGATATTAATGAGCCTATAGAAATTGGGGAATATAGTGAGCATATACCCTTAGAATTAGCTTTAGTTATGTGTTGTTTACCAAGTATTCAATGGTTAGTAGAGCATGGCGCTGATCTTAATGATGAAGAAAATCCAAGTTTCTTATTAGCTGTACGGTATGGTAATAAAGAGATTATAGACTATGTTGTGGCTCATGGTGCCAATGTTCATGCTTTGAACCGCGTGAAAGTAGATGCTTTTCAAGCTGCCTTATATGGCAAGAAATATGAGAACCTACAAATCATTCATGACTTAGGTCATAGTGTGCAGAAATATGGCGGTAAAGCTTTCAGAAATATTATTACAGATAGAAATTATGAGATTCTAGATTTCTTTATTCATAATGGTGTAGATATTAATTACAATAAGCCTGATTCTGTATATCCCTTTAAGCCAACCCCATTGTGTGTAGCAGCTCGTTATGTGGATTTACAGATGTGCAAATATTTGGTAGAACATGGTGCTGACGTGACCATCACAGAAAAGGATGGTATGCGTCCCTATAGCATTGCCATTGAAAAGGGCGATATGGAAATGGCAGAGTATTTTAAATCTTTAGAGCCTGCTGAGTTCCATGATATACAGAATAAGATGGATCAGTTAAAGCCCTTTAAATTACCAAAAGCATTAGTGAATTTTTTAGAGGGCGAACATCTTTACTTTGAATTGCCAGACTCCGATTTTATATCTATAGAGTTCTTCCCACTTATTGATACGATTCCATTTAAATTAGGTCGCCGTAATCTATTGCGTTTATCTAAAGAACTAGGCGAGTATAATGAGTGGCAAATTGTATGGGACCCTAAAACTAAAAAGATTTCTTGTTATGATATAGAACATCAAGAGTTACGAGAACTTTGTAAATTTGATGAATTTATGGCGGATATGTCAGGTCAATTAGAAACCTTATTTTAATGTATATCGTAAAGGAGAGGCAATACATATGACAGATACATTTGAGAAAACATATACGGATTGGTCCATTGATGTAGGTACTTATAAATATGAAGGTATTACATTGAATGAAGTTGAGCAAAATCTCTATGCTATTACGGATCAAGAGCAAGATTTTGTGATTGTATCCCCATCAAATGCAATCTCAATAGATAAGAAACAGTATAACTTTGTACAAGTTTGTTGTGATGAAAATACCGATTTATTACATATAGAGCTTAGTGTAACTAATGATGGCGACCAGGGCGCTATCCTATATGGTAAGAATGAGCTGGGCCCTCAAGAGGTATTACAGATAATAGAAGATTTCATTGTACATCATAAGGTTCCAGCATTAGATAGTTGGGAAATCGTGTTAGATTTAAGACCTAAGATGGAAAGCTATATAAAGGATTCTGAAAATGACTAATCATGTAATCTTTGATGATATGCACATTTTTTTCTTTACATTTTGGGATGATGAATTCAAAGATTTACATTACTTTGCCATAGATGGATAATATATTCTCTAATGATTTAGTTACTACCAATAGCGTGCGGAGTCTATTATGTTATATACACCGAATAACCTTTTGTATAAGTATATTCGCTATCGATTTAGACGGATTCAGATAGAATGTAATATGGTATACGATGTAACACCAGAGGAAGAAGATGAGATTTGCCGTAATCTGTTAAAAAAGAGAGCGAAGATATTGATTCCTGTTGGCATAGTATATGGTTTGATATTTGCCCTTACTTTCACTTGGCTATTAGGCACAAGTGAGGAATTGAACCCATTAATGCAATGGGAAGTAAGAGTTATTGACTATGTTATACCATTTTTAAATACCATTGATTTTAAGTGGTATGCGTATTCACTGAATTTATTGTGGGCAGCCCTTATATTGGCCCCTGTCGGGATTATTAACGTATCTCCTTATATCATTTTTTCCTATATTGTTGATACCATTTTGATACGACGCAGGGTAAAAGCTTTAATTAAAGAATATGCCTCTGATGAGAAATCATTGGGTTAAATAATCTATGTAACTAGGAGCGTGTATTATGAGTAATCTAAAAGACTTTGATTGGACCGGATTTTGGAATGATGTTGATTATGCATTTGAATCTTATATAGGTAAACCTGTTACAGATAAGGATATTAAGGATGCTGAAGCTGAGCTAGGCTATACATTACCTGCAGCATATATTGAATTACTTAAGAATCATAATGGCGGTGTATTGAATAAGAACTGTTTTATTAATAATGAGGGCGATTGTGTATATGTAACAGGCATATATGGTATTGATAGAGATAAAAAGAATTCTATCTTTGGCCAATTCGGCAACGAGTTTTGGATTTCGAAATGGAAATACCCTCCTATCGGTATCGTTGTAGCCGATACAATTTCCGGCGGTCACGACATGATTTTCCTCGATTATCGTGAGTGCGGTCCTACCGGTGAGCCTAAGGTAGTACGTGTTGACCAAGAAGGTGATTACTCAATCACTCTGTTAGCAGATAACTTTGGTGACTTTATTAAGAACTTATATATCAGTATAGAAGAGATTACGGATGAAGAGTTTCAATCTTTAAGTGATGCGGAAAAGGTTAAGCTCCTTAATGAACAAGAGGACCTAGATGTTGATCGTGCTATGGAGCTGTTAACTAACATCGGTATCGACAATTTGTCGCCTATATTGCTAAGCACCTTAGGACGTATGTATAACAATAATGGCCGACCAGAAGAGACTATTGAGTTATTTAATCGTATAGATGAGGCACATCGTGATTGGTCTTGGTATTATCGGTGTGGCTATGCTCATGCGTCTTTAGCATGTGGTGAAAGCTACGAATCTGAACATGTACAGAAAGCTTTACAGTTAATAGAGACGGCCATGAAAATGACAAAAGAAGACCACTTAGATAAACAACTTGGTTGGTGTTGTGAAGTTGTAAAATATCTATTAACTCAAATTAAGCCAAAAGAGTACAAGGCGGATTATCCTGTAATATTTGAAACCATTGAAAATTTCTACGATAAGAAAAATAGTAAATAATTAATAGAGACATAATAGATTAGCCCTTCGCTTATGCGAGGGGCTTTTACTATACCCTTAGAAAGTAAATACTTTTGTGCTTTGGGCTACGTTATTTTATATAGCCTACGTGTAAAATATTGAGAAAGTATTTTAGTGATTTTGAAATCAAAGCATTGTAAAGAGAGAGAGGATGCCTATGATAGAAAATGAACTCATATATGTTGAGAAATATTGTGAATATAGACTTCGTTATGAAGGCATAGAATTTTGTTGGGATGAGAAACCATCGGGTGATTATTTAGATACTGTAAAAGTCCTGGCCCAAAATTATCATAAAAATATTGATAAAATTGCAGCTTTCATGGTTGAAGATATTCGAGAAATGTATGATGAATCTATTACTATAGATGATGTGAAAGAACGTATAGGTGTCCCTAAGATTGAACCAGAGCAGGGTACTGTAACCTATTGTGAACAAACCTTTGATTATACTCATATATTTTGCTTTGAATTTTGGGACGACGAGTTTGAAGATTTAAATTACTTTGCTATTGATGGCTGATATATTGGCATCAAAATGGCAAAAGAGCTACTTTAGATACATAGATTAGTTTAGTGTTGTGAAGTAGTAGAGTATGTATTAACCTCTATTAGTTCAAAGGATTATAAGGAGGATTATCCTATGATTTTTAATGCCATAAAAAAACTGTTTAACAAGGATGAGAATACTGAGCAGATTGAATATCTCGGTACTGATAAAGATGGTAATAAAATATATGAAGGTTACTATCATGAGTTTAAGGGAATTCCTTGGGTTTTCAATAAAACTACCTATACTAGAGAAGAATTCGATAAGGCATTTTATGAATGCTTAGAAGAGCATAATATTAATCCTGATACATTACCGCCATTAGTAGAGCCTGAAATTCTTGTAAGCTATGAAGCTTGGATTGAAAGTAAAAGTCAGCTTCACCCTAATGAATACTTATACGAAGACGATGAATTAGAAGAATACGATAAAGAAGACGGCATGTGGCAAGTAGAAATCTATGCTCGCTTCAAAGCAGATAATGGACAGTACTTTACTACTGAAGAGATTCTTTTCAAGATACATAACGCATTGGCTAATAAAGAGCTCGGTGATCATGTATTCTTTGAAAATCTAGCCTATGATGATCATGAATTCGATGC
The DNA here is from genome assembly GCF_938010505.1 of uncultured Veillonella sp. Lineage (GTDB taxonomy): Bacteria > Bacillota > Negativicutes > Veillonellales > Veillonellaceae > Veillonella. The sequence continues at coordinate 49,909 of NZ_CALLVP010000144.1, forward strand.
TGACGATGCCGATGATGTCGACGATAATGATGAAGGTACTCCTGTATTTGTTGTATGGCTTGGTAGCTAGTAAATAGCTGTTTTGTTATAAGCTATTTTTTATAAATATTATTTTAAAATCTGTAACTTATTGTTTTGTGTTGTTTGTTATAATTGTCTTAAGATGAGTTCATATACATATTAATGATATGAGGGGAAGTGTATTGTATGTCTATGAGTGTTGAACAATTTTTATCTTTTTCTGATGCTGAACAGTTACAAACGATTAAAGACCTTAATGATATCGGTCAAGAGGATGTTATTATCGATGTATTGACGGGGGTTGGCATCGATAACTTATCTGCGCCTTTATTAGGCGAGCTTGGTAGAGCTTATAACAATAACGATAAACCAGAAGAAGCTATTAAGGTATTTAAGGCTATAGACAAAAAATATAGAGATGCAGTATGGCATTATCGCTGTGCGTACTCCTATGGATCTATAGTTTCATCTAATCGTGAAGCTTATACATCAGAGAACATGCAACAGATGTTAGCTTTAGTAGATAATGGTGTACAATTAGCTACTAAGGAAGGTCGGAATGATATAAGAGAATACTACTTTGAAGTCATGGATATGTGCCGTCTACAAATAGATTTTGAAAAGTGTGAGGTTGACTATCCTGATTTATGCTTAAACTATAGCAAGTATATAGCAGAAAAAAAGAAGAAAAGAGAAGGTGTACCTCGTCAACGAACGATTACGGTAGAAGAAATTTTAGCTACCGATGACATGTGGACTATAAATGAGCCTGCCTATTGGACTATCAATATTTATGGTTCTTATGATGACTATTTAGAATCTGCAAAAGGCTTCACTGTAGAGCAGCGATATCTTAACGCTATATGCTGGTATTTCGCTGAGGTTAATAATGGTGGACATCATCAGTTCTTCTATAACTCTACGGGCATTGTATGGGAGGATGCTCTTGTGGGGTTACGCCTTTTTAAGCTGGATATACTAGCAGATAATTTACAATCTGTAATCGATTACTTTGGCGGTTCTGTTCCATTTGATAGAGCTGAACGATGGACAATTTTACAAGACTGGGAGAATGAGGCTGAATTATTCGATTTCCTAGATGTAAAAGATGATGTAGTCTATGAATATGATGGCATATTTGAAGATGTATTTGTACATGAACATCCAGAGTTATTTGTATTTGATGGAGCCTATACCGTCTCAGAATAAGATTGGTGTATAATTAGTACATATATAGTTGCTTTCACTATGATGTTTACTTTCACCAAATTATATTAGAGGTATTACATGTTAGATAAACAAGGCGTATATGATTGCCTACGTGACCATCATATCGATTTTGAAATTACGGATCACGCACCGCTATTTAGTATGGATGATAAGCCCAATGTAGAGTTGCCATATCCTGAGTGGGATGCGAAGAATTTATTCATTCGAGACCATAAACGTGAACATTATTATTTGATTACCGTTCGTGGTTCTAAGCGTGTGGATTTAAAGCAGTTCCGTAAGGATCATAAGCTTAAAAAGATTTCCTTTGGTTCCGAAGAAGAGTTATGGGATATTTTGAAGATTAAACCAGGTCACGTATCTCCATTCTGTTTGCTCCACGATGAAGACCGTAAGGTACATTATTATATTGATGCGGATTATAAAGATAATCTAATTGGTATACATCCAAATCAAAATGATGCTACCGTATGGCTACAAGGAAAAGACTTAGTTAAATTAATTGAAGAACATGGTACAATAGTAGAATATATTACATTGTAATTTAGTCGAATCGGAGCATGTA
>NZ_CALLVP010000145.1 GCF_938010505.1 uncultured Veillonella sp.
ATTTCCTATGCACGGATGCGCGAACATCTTGAAAATGAGGGGCGCCCTGTGTTAGTATTATTTGGTACCGGTTATGGTATGACAAAAGAAACGATGGAAAGCTTTGACTATATTTTAGAACCTATATATGGCCATGGTGAATACAATCATTTATCCGTGCGTAGTGCCGTATCAATCATCTTAGATCGGCTGCGGGGCGAAGCATGGTGGAATAAATAGGAGGCGTCTATGTCAGGACATTCTAAATGGGCAAATATTAAACATAAAAAAGGTAAAACCGATGCATTAAAAGCTAAATTGGCTACAAAAATCGGTCGTGAAATTACCGTTGCAGCACGCATGGGTGGTGCAGATCCAACTGGTAATATGCGTTTGAAATTGGCTTTACAAAAAGCTCGTGAAAACAATATTCCTAAGGATAATATTCAACGGGCTATCGATAAAGGTATCGGAGCTACGGACATGAACACATACGAAGAAATCGTATACGAAGGTTATGGCCCTGCAGGCGTTGCCGTTACCGTTGAAGTTATGACAGATAACCGTAACCGTGCTGCTGCAGATGTGCGCCATGCTTTTTCTAAACAAGGTGGTAACCTTGGTGAAAGCGGCTGTGTAGGTTGGATGTTCAAATCTAAAGGCGTATTCGTTATCGATAAAGAAGGTCATGATGAAGACGAAGTAACTATGCTCGCTCTCGAAGCTGGTGCAGAAGATCTTAAGTCTGAAGATGATGTGTTTGAAATTTATACAACACCAGAAGATTTTGATGCTGTAGAAGCAGCGCTTGCTGATGCGGATATCGAAACTGTAGTAGCTAAAATCACAATGATTCCAGATACAACGATTGAATTATCTGGTGATGATGCTGTAAAAATGCAAAAAATGCTTGACGTATTGGATAATCTTGACGATGTACAAAACGTATATCACAACGGTATTTTGCCAGACGACGAAGAATAATAAAAAGGAGCACTCTATGGGTGCTCCTTTTCTATTGGTAAATTAAATTGGAAAATTTTGTAAAAGTTAAGAAAAGTAATAGATTTCTTATATAATTTATATGGAAATTCATGAATTTCGATGTGATATTATGCTATAATAATATAGATTATGTAATGGAGGTAGGCGGTAGCTTATCTCATTTTTAAACTAAGGGGGTTAGGGTGCGCATTATAGGAATTGACCCAGGTACGGCTATATGCGGATACGGCATTATTGACGTGAAGGGCAGCAAACTAACACCAGTAGCCTATGGGGCTATTACAACTCCTAAGGAATTAACTGATTCACAGCGATTGGAAATTCTATTTAATGATCTTAGCGATCTTTTACAGGAATATAAGCCAGATAAGTTTGGTGTAGAGGAATTATTCTTTAACCGTAATGTAACGACAGCCATTAAGGTTGGACAAGCACGAGGTGTCATCTTATTGGCCGCCGAGCAACAGCGTATTCCACTCTATGAATATACGCCGCTACAAATTAAGCAAGCGGTCACTGGTTATGGCAAGGCTGATAAGAATCAGGTCATTTATATGACGATGAATATTTTGGGGATTCGTGAGAAAATCAAGCCCGATGATACAGCAGATGCATTGGCAGTTGCTATCTGTACGGCTCATAGTTCTCACAATGATAGATTGAAGAGGTTGGTATAATGATAGGGTATGTACGGGGCATCGTAACACATCTCTTTAAAGAGTCTTGTTATGTAGATGTACATGGCGTAGGGTATCGCGTATATGTGCCGACCACTACGCGTCAACAATTGATAGAAGGTCGTGAGGTGACGCTATTTACGTATCTTAATGTGCGTGAAGATGCGATGCAGCTCTACGGCTTTTGGACGGAAGAGGAATATGAGTTGTTTATATTGCTCATTTCTGTTTCCGGTATCGGTCCCAAGGTGGGGCTTGGCATTTTGTCAGGCATGACACCAGAGGCTTTTAAATTAGCGGTTATCAATGGACAGGTGCAACAATTAACTAAGTTACCTGGCATTGGCAAGAAGTCTGCGGAGCGACTTGTATTAGAATTAAAGGATAAGATTGCTAAGATGACACATATTTCTGCAGAATTACCTGCGGCTATTCAGCCTATTGGTGCCACTGCTAGTGGTGCTGCAGGGGAGGCTATTGAAGCTCTCGTATCATTAGGATACTCCGAGCGAGATGTGGCTGATATTGTTGAGTCTTTAGATGATGGTAAGCGCGATGTATCTGAGTTGATTAAAGTCAGCTTGATTGAGCTTGGGAAAGGACGATAAGGATGAATGAAGAAGTACGCCTTGTCGGCAATGGCGAGCACGAAGAGGATATATGGCAATATAGCCTTCGACCTAAGTTCTTTAATGAGTATGTAGGGCAAGAAGAGGCTAAAGGCAATCTAAATGTGTATATTCAGGCTGCAAAGCAACGTGGTGAAGCATTGGATCACGTTTTGCTCTATGGGCCTCCAGGTCTTGGTAAGACTACATTAGCAGGGATTATTGCGAATGAATTGGGTGTTAATTTTCGCATAACTTCTGGTCCTGCTATTGAAAAGTCTGGTGATTTGGCTGCGATTTTAACAAATTTAGATGATCATGATGTACTATTTATCGATGAGATTCATCGCTTGTCCCGTAGCGTAGAGGAAGTGTTGTACTCTGCCATGGAGGATTATGCTATTGATATTATCATCGGTAAGGGGCCAAGTGCTCGAACTGTACGCATTGACTTGCCAAAATTTACTTTGGTAGGTGCCACGACTCGAGCGGGTGCTTTGGCGGCACCGTTACGGGACCGATTTGGTATTATTAATCGGTTGGAATATTATAAACAACCAGAGTTAGAATTTATTGTGACTCGAGCCGCAGAAATACTTAATATTGGTATTGTGCCGACTGGGGCAAGCGAAATTGCGCGTCGTTCACGAGGAACACCGCGTATCGCAAACCGTCTGCTTAAACGGGTACGCGATTTTGCACAAGTTATTGGTGATGGGGTTATCACTCAAGAAATTGCAGATGAAGCATTACAACGTTTATATGTAGACAAAATGGGACTTGATCGAATTGATCGACGTGTGTTGGAATGTATTATTGAAAAATATGATGGCGGCCCTGTAGGGATTGATACCATTGCGGCGGCTATCAGCGAAGAGAGAGATACCATCGAAGATGTGTATGAACCATATTTGATGCAATTAGGATTTTTAGGACGCACACCGCGTGGGAGGGTGGCTACTAAATTGGCCTATGAGCATTTAGGTATTTCACAGACAGGGAAATAACAATGAAAACGAAACGATTACAATTGATGATAATGGCCACTTTATTTTTAGGTGTAAACATTGGTGGTGCTTCTGTAGCACATGGAGCGACACTGCAAAATAAAAGTGCAGTGGTAACGAAAAAGCCAACGCCAAAATCAACAGTATCTAATACAACTGTATCGAAAGTAAATACGACAAAGAAATCTAGTTTTCGTCCACTTGCTACTAAACCAGTTGCAAAGCCGGTCACAACAAGTAAAACGGTTTCTAAGTCAACTGCTACATCTACGGTGGCGAAAACTAGTGCAAAACCGGTTAGTGTAGCAAAGCCTGCTACAGCTACAAAGCCGGTAACGACGGCTAAAGCAGTTAGTACAACAAAATCAACTAGTACTGCGAAATCTAGTACTAATGCAACAGCTACGAAATCAGCTACTACAGGTAAAGCTACAACGGCTACAAAACCTGCGGCTTCTGCTACTGCAAAGCCAGCTGCTAAAACTGCAGTTACTGGTAATAAGCCTGTAGCTCAAAAAAGAGCTACCGAAAAAACTGCTACTAAAAAAGTAGTAAAAACAACGGATGTGAATAGGATTCAAGCCAATACAGCAGTTATTACTCGCAACAAAGTGGGCTCCGTAGTGACGCCTGCCACAGAACGCAAAGAAAACATGCCAAATGTACGTGTTCTTCTAGGTAATCGTAGCTCTGATGCTACCGTTATATCTACAGCTAACATAGTTGTGTTGAACAGCGGTAATGGCCAAGTTAGCACAATCAGTGCTAATCGTGGTACATCTATTGGCGTTCGCGGCGGGAAGATTACTGTAAATGGAAAGCCTATTGATAGTGTGGTTACATTGAAGCCTGCAAGTAGTGATGCACCATTCTTGTTCGAAGGTAAAGGTTATCGTGGTGGACTCACATTACGTGCTAATAATGGAACCATGATGGTCATTAACTCTGTGCCACTTGAGGATTACTTGTATGGTGTTGTCCCTCAAGAGGTAGTACCGTCTTGGCCTGCTGCCGCATTAGAGGCACAAGCTGTAGCAGCTCGTACCTATGCTCTTCATACGATGGAACAAAACAAAGGAAAGCTTTATGATGTGAGTAATTCCACGGATCATCAAGTTTATAGTGGTGTGAGTGGCGAATCTCAAGCTACTACAAATGCGGTAAATAAAACTAAAGGCGTAGTTATGCTTTATGACCAACGTCCTATCAATGCTTTATTCCATTCCGATGGCGGTGGTTATACAGAGGATAGTGTAAATGTTTGGGGTAGTGATGTGCCTTACTTGAAAGGGGTAAAAGACTTTAGTACTGGTACATCTACATCGAACTGGACTGTTACTACCTCTCGTCAAGCTCTTGAAAGCAAGCTTAATGCGGCAAGTAAAGGGGTAGGCAAATTGAAGAGCATTCAATTGACTCCTCTTGGTAAACCAGGGCAACAAACATCTGACCGCGGTGTATCTGGTCGCATCAAAAGTGCAACTTTCATAGGCACCTCTGGAAAAACTACTGTAGATGGAGATGCATTGCGTAGCATTTTAGGTTTAAAATCTACACTATTTGATTTCTACGTAAATCATAATCCTGCTAAAGACACGGGTAAGGCATATCATAGCTTTACTGGCAAGAATGATACTGTCTATATTAAAGGCCACGGTTGGGGACATGGTCTTGGTATGTCTCAATGGGGCGCTGCAGAAATGGCAAAGCGTGCTAACCCTGGAGATACAAATTATTACCAAACTATTTTGCGTCACTACTATAGTGGCATTACATTGAAGAAAATGTATTAATAAGGATAA
>NZ_CALLVP010000146.1 GCF_938010505.1 uncultured Veillonella sp.
TAACAGCTAAAGAGCAAGGCAACTTTGATCCATCTGTAGAAGGGTTTATCAAAACAGCAGAGGATCAAAAAGCAACCGGTATTACTGGTGCTATCGAAGCGAAGGCTACAGAAGCAATTGAAAAGGTTGCACCTAAGATTTCTGTAGATAACCCGCATTATGATGTACTAGCTGTTACAGGCTGTCCTACTGGCATCGCACATACCTACATGGCTGCTGAATCTTTAGAACGCAAGGCCAAAGAAATGGGCATCTCCTTAAAAGTAGAAAAGAACGGTGCCTCTGGCGTTAAGAATGCTCTTACAGCAGAAGAAATTGCCCATGCTAAATGCATTATCGTAGCTTCCGATCGTCAAGTAGAAATGGCACGCTTTGACGGTAAACCTATAATTCAAACTAAGGTAGCAAATGGCATTAATAAAGCTGAAGAATTATTGCGTGAAGCTATGGCGGGTACAGCACCTGTATACCAAGCATCTGCAGCAGACCGCGAAGCTGCTGAGATTGCAGCTAGCGCATCTGACAGCGTAGGTCGCCAAATCTACAAGCATTTGATGAACGGCGTTTCTCACATGTTACCGTTTGTTATCGGTGGCGGTATCTTGATTGCCCTCGCCTTCTTATTCGACGCATTCGATCCAGCGAATCCTAAAAACTTTGGTTCTGGTACACCTCTTGCGGCTTTCTTAATGCAAATCGGTGGCGCTTCCTTTGGCTTCATGCTACCAGTATTAGCGGGTTACATCGCTATGAGTATTGCGGACCGTCCAGGTCTTGTAGCTGGTTTCGTTGGTGGCTTATTAGCTAACCAAGGTGGCTCTGGTTTTCTAGGCGCATTGATTGCCGGTTTCGCAGCAGGTTATTTAGTATTATTAGTTAAGAAATTAGTATCTGGTTTGCCTCAAGCATTAGAAGGTACAAAACCGGTTCTCTTCTACCCTGTACTTGGCGTATTGTTCATCGGTATCGCTATTACCTTTATCATCAATCCTCCTGTATCCGCACTTAATCACTGGTTAATGGACTCCTTGCAATCCATGGGCACAACTAGCCGCGTATTGTTAGGTCTTATCTTTGGTGCTATGATGTCCGTTGATATGGGTGGCCCTGTAAACAAAGCGGCTTATGTTATCGGTACTGGTGCACTTGCGACTGGTGAATACGGTATCATGGCGGCTGTAATGGCAGGAGGTATGGTTCCTCCATTGGCAATCGCTCTTTGTACTACATTCTTCCCTAGCCGCTTCACAGAGGCTGAACGCAAATCTGGTATCACAAACTACATCATGGGCCTTTCCTTCATCACAGAAGGGGCTATCCCATTTGCAGCGGCTGATCCAGTTCGCGTATTGCCAGCTTGCATTATCGGTGCTGGTACAGCTGGTGCATTATCCATGTTCTTCGAATGCACACTACGCGCTCCACATGGTGGTATCTTCGTAGTACCAACAATTGGTAATCCACTTCTTTATCTTGCATCCATCGCAATAGGTTCCATTGTAGCTTGCTTCATCTTAGCACTTGTAAAGCCAAGTTTAAAAAATAGTATCGCTAAATAGATCATAAAATTAACTATCAATTATAGCTTATAACTTATATATGATTGATGGCTGATTATTGATTATTGATTATTGATTATTGAGAATTAATAAATTATTGATTTTTGATTGTTTATGATGAGTTTTGACGATTAGCGGTTAGTAACTAATAGTTAACATTTAGCGACTAATTGATTATTGACTCTTATCGATGGTGAAAGCTAGTATCACACCAATAGATATAGTAAAAGGACTAGAATATACGTGTTCTGAACTGACCTAAAATTGGACATAATTTAGGAGGTATAGTTCAAAAATATACGTGCTCTAGTCCTTTTCTTATATTCAAAAATAATTAATATTATTTTATAATTCATTATCAAAACTACTTTCAAAAGTGGAAGCAAATCCTCAAAATTGTACAATTACATCGATTTATGTTAAACTATATAAATATTAATTAACTTTAAAATTATAAATTATTATTAGAAATCTAGTTCGGAGAGCTAATTCATGAAGTCATCCAAAAATTGTAAGGTTACTGCTGCATTTCTTGCCGTAGCTGCGTTGGGTTGTGTTGCCCATGCAGAGCCTACACTTAACATGAATGATTTAGTAGGTACGAGTACCAGTGCTGAATCAACGACACAGAGTACTACAAGTGTAGCAACTCCAGTCGTGAAACCAATGGCAACTCAGCCAGTCTTACCAACTACACCACAACCGGCCACCATTGTACAACAACAAACACCACCGATGGCACAACCTCAACCATCCTACGTGATGCAACCAGCAACGGTTAGCCCTGTACAAACTCAACAAGCTACACCATTGCAAGCAGTACCGCAACAAGTAATACCAATGCAATCTCAACAACAGGTTCAAACTCAACCTCAGTATGTTGTCAATAAAGATACAAAGGCTGTCATGGAACCTACATTAGCAATGCACAGCTTGATAAATGTACAGCGAAAAACTGAACCTGTTACGGTAGAAAAACCAGTAGATGGTAAGCAACAAGTACAAACTACACAAGTACAACGTACGCCTGTTGTTATTCAACAAGAATCTATAGCGCCATTAACTGTATCTAATACTACAGTAACAAAAGCCGTGGTAGCCAAACAAAGGCTTACAATTCGCGATATTCAACGTGCTGAGCGTGAGCGTTTAGCTCAACTAGCCGCGGAAGAAGCAGCTCAACAAGCCGAGCAAGCTCGTATTGCAGAAGCACAACGTCAAGCAGCAGAGCAACAACGTATTCGCATCCAAGAAGAGCAACGCCGTATGGCCCTACAACAAGCTGAGCAAGAGCGCATGGCGGCTCAACAAGCTGAGGCACAACGTCAAGCAGCTATTAGAGCGGAACAAGAACGTATCGCCGCTCAACAGGCCGAGGCTCAACGTCAAGCTGCTATTAGAGCGGAACAAGAACGTATCGCCGCTGAACAAGCCGAGGCTCAACGTCAAGCAGCTATTAGAGCCGAGCAAGAACGTACGGCTGCTCAACAAGCTGAGGCGCAACGCCAAGCGGCTATTAGAGCCGAACAAGAACGTATGGCCGCTCAACAAGCTGAGGCGCAACGCCAAGAAGCTTTACGCGCTGAACAAGAGCGTATGGCAGCAGCTCAACAAGCTGAAGCTCAACGTCAAGCGGCTATAAGAGCCGAACAAGAACGTATGGCCGCTCAACAAGCCGAAGCTCAACGTCAAGCGGCTATAAGAGCTGAACAGGAACGTATCGCCGCTCAACAAGCCGAGGCCCAACGTCAAGCAGCTATTAGAGCTGAACAGGAACGTATGGCCGCTCAACAAGTCGAGGCACAACGCCAAGCGGCTATTAGAGCCGAACAAGAACGTCTTGCCGCTGAACAAGCCGAAGCTCAACGTCAAGCTACTTTAAAAGCTGAACGTGAGCGTATCCTCGCTCAACAAGCTGAAGAAGAACACTTAGCAGCTGAAGAAGCAGCTCGCCAACGTGCCGAAGCTGCCGCTAAAGCCGAAGCCGAACGACAAGCAGCTATTAGAGCCGAACAAGAACGTATGACAGCTCAACAGGCTGAAGCTCAACGTCAAGCTACTTTAAAAGCTGAACAAGAGCGTATAGCGGCTGAAAAAGCTAGAACTGAACGCGAAGCAGCTATTAAGGCTGAACAAAAACGTATTGCTGCTATACAAGCGGAAGCTCAACGTCAAGCAGCTTTAAAAGCTGAACAAGAGCGTGTAGCGGCTGAAAAAGCTAGAGCTGAACGCGAAGCTACTATTAAGGCTGAACAAGAACGTATTGCTGCTAAGCAAGCGGAACTCGCAAGACAAGCTGCAATCCAAGAGGAGCAAGAACGTTTAGCAGCTGAACAACTAGCAAAAGAAGAAGCTGAGGCTGCAGCCAAAGCACAAGCTGAAGCCGAAGCTAAGGCTAAAGCAGATGCAGAAACTGCTGCTAAAGCTCAAGCTGAGGCAAAAGCTAAATCTGAAGCTGAGACTAAACAAGTTCAAGAGAGCAAATTACCACAATCTTATGTAGATGCTCGTAATACAGTCTCCACAAAAGGCTCTCCTGTAACAGAAGAGAAGAATATTCTTTCCCAACCAATGGATCCACCATTGCAAGCCGATGCATCTGCAAAGATTAGCCTTGCCTTCGACGTGAAAAATTACGAATCCATGTCTACTACAGTAGATAATAAGGAAATCAAATATCGCGCCTTCGAATATATCCCTTACGTGGCTAATCCAATCGACATCGATCAGCAGTACATGAACCTCTATGTTCCAGAAGAATACTTCAACAACGGCACTGTAAATGGTTACAATACGCAAACAGCCCCTATTTTCATGCCAAATGCGGTAGGTGGTTACATGCCAAGCCAAGCTATGACTCCAAAAGTAGAAAATGGCAAACCTAACAGCGTTCTTTACGCATTATCTCGTGGTTATGTAGTAGCTTCCCCATCTACTCGTGGCCGTACAAACAAAGCCTCCGATGGCAACTTCATCGGTAAAGCACCTGCAGTTATCGTTGACTTACAAGCGGCTACAGCCTACTTACATGCCAACGATTCCGCTATGCCAGGTAATGCAAACCGTATTATCACAAATGGTACAAGTGCTGGCGGCGCGGTATCCTTGTTACAAGGCGCTGCAGGTAACAGCTCCGACTTCCAACCATATTTACAAGCATTAGGTGCGGCTACAGCGGCAACGAATGTATACGCAGTTTCTGCGTACGCCCCTATCACTAACCTTGATGCAGCAGATATGGCTTACGAATGGAGCTATAACGGCATTACGTCCTTCAATAAAGTGACTATGTCCCCAGGTGAATTACCACAAGCCAATGTAGGTGGTAACTCTGCTCCACCACAACGCACGATGCAACGTGTAAACTTGAATGCAGACGATCTAGCATACTCCAAAATGCTCAGTGAACACTTCCCTGATTACGTAAATAACTTACAATTACGTGACTCTTTAGGTCGTGTTCTAAAACTCGATAAGAACGGTAATGGTACTTTCAAAAATTATGTAAAAGAATTTATCGTTGCAGCGGCTAACAAGGCACAAGCTAAAGGTACTGATTTATCTAAACATACATACCTTGTACGTGATAATAAAACAGGGACTATCAAAGACATTAACTGGGAAGCATATAACCACTTTGTAAGCCGTTCTAAAGCGTCAGGCGCCTTTGACTCCCGTTCCAATGATACTGGTGAAAACAGTCTATTTGGTACAAGTACTACAGATAATAATCACTTTACAATTACTGCTGCATTACACGATACAACTACTAATCAAGATGTATACGTAGAAAATGCTAAGATTGTTACTATGATGAACCCAATGAACTATCTCGGTTCTCCAGCTGCGACAAATGCACGATTCTATCGTATCCGTTACGGCACAGCTGACAGCAATACATCTGTTGCAATTCCTTTAATCGTAGGTACGCGTGCTCAAAACCTTGGGTACAGAGTAGATATGATAACACCATTTGATGTAGATCATTCTGGTGATTACGATTTAGAAGAATTATTCAACTGGATGGATAATATTGTTAAAAACGGTAGATAATTACAATTAAATACATACCAAAATACTAAAGGAGCTACCTAGTAGCTCCTTTTTTATACAATTATAGATTTTCTTGAGTATTCAATTATAAATTTTCTTGTGAAAGTGCCCTTCCTATTATCAATCATCTTCGCCATTATCTAATCAGTACATCTAATACCACGACAAATAGAGCTCACCTAAACTACAATGCAAATACTTTAACGAAAAAAGCCCCTTTAAGCGAGGGGCTTTGGCTATATCAGGAAAGCAATTTTCATGCTTTCACTAATCATATTCTATTAAATTTCAGGGAATAAAGCTGTAGATAAGTAGCGTTCTCCTGTATCAGGGAGGATTACCACGATATTTTTACCTGTATTTTCAGGACGCTTTGCCAATTCTTTAGCGGCCCAAAGTGCAGCACCAGAGGAAATACCTACCAATACCCCTTCTGTATGACCGAAAGCTTGAGATGTAGCAAAAGCATCTTCGTTAGAAACTTGGATTACTTCATCGTAAATATTAGTATCCAATGTATCTGGAATGAAGCCAGCACCTAAGCCTTGGATTTTATGAGGACCTGGTTTACCGTTAGACAATACAGGAGAATCTAATGGCTCTACAGCAACTACATGTACACCAGGATTTTGTTCTTTCAAATAGCGACCTGCACCTGTCAATGTACCACCTGTACCAACACCAGATACGTAGAGATCTACGGCACCATCAGTATCTTGCCAGATTTCAGGACCAGTTGTTCTGTAGTGAATTGTTGGGTTAGCTTGATTTACAAACTGACCTGCTTCAATCGCACCAGCTGTAGCTGTTACAATTTCTTTAGCTTTTGCAATAGCGCCTTTCATACCAAGAGAGCCATCAGTCAATACGAGTTGAGCACCATAGCCGAGCATCAATTTACGGCGTTCAATGGACATGGTTTCAGGCATTACAATTACAACTTTATAACCAAGTGCAGCACCTACAGCAGATAAGCCGATACCTGTATTACCAGATGTAGCTTCTACAATAGTACCACCAGGTTGTAATTCACCAGACTCAACAGCTGCTTGAATGATTGCTGCTGCGATACGATCTTTTACAGAACCACCTGGGTTAAAGTATTCCAATTTAGCTAAGATGTTTGCTTCTGCACCAAATTTAGCACCAAAACGTGTAGCTGCCAATAATGGTGTTTTACCGATTAATTCAACAAAAGATTTTGCGATTTTAGACATAGTGGTCACTCCTTATTAAATAGAACCATCCCAATTATCATATTTTGTATCAAGTTTAGCGTAAGTTCCATCAATTACATCTTGAAGGGTTACGTTTTCTAAATAATCATGAATATAGTTTTGCAATCCTGCCCAGAAACCAACGGTACGTTCGTTGATTACTGTATCAGTACTCACCCCTTCATCAAGGGTAGATATGATAGCCATCGATTCCTCAGTAGCAAGCAAAATTTCAATAATTGTGTACTCTTTAGGGCTTTTAGACAATCGATAGCCGCCATATTTACCGCGAATACTATCCACTAGGTTAGCAGCACCTAAACGAGCTACAATACCTTCTAGGTATTTTTCAGATATGCCTTGTCGTTCTGCCACAGATCGTAAGGAAACTGGTTTATCTTGCCCTTGCTCTGCCAAATCGATGAGAACCATCAATGCATAACGACCTTTTGTGGAAATCCTCATATATCTTGCCTTTCTTTGTAAAAGTGAGTGCTAACACAGCCCATGTTTAAAGCACTTTTATACTATATTTATAAAACCCTGCATATTAATAGGAATTAATTTCATTATAGCCCACTCATGGCAAAAATGCAAGAACTTATTTCCTACTTTTATAAAGGGATATAAGCAACACAAAAGGACCAGCCCGAAGGCCAGTCCTTTTGCGTATAGTTTGTAGTTTGTTATATGAGGTTTACCATGATGAATTGGAGAGGGTTCATCTGGTATTGGGACTTACCGTATCGTCAGGAAAACGATGCGCGCCCGTATTTGTCATTTGAGGAGTTATCCCGATTGCTCTAGCATTTAAGTATAGGTTTCTTAATTAGATTTTACCTACAAGATCAAGACCTGGTTTTAAAGTGTCTTTACCTGGTTTCCAACGTGCAGGGCACACTTGGTCGCCATGCTTAGCTACGAATTGAGCAGCTTGTACTTTACGAACCAATTCTTCAGCGGAACGACCGATACCCATGTCATGGATTTCTGCTGTGCGTACGAAACCTTCAGGGTCTACTACGAATGTACCACGGTAAGCCATAGCGGATTCTTCTTGGAATACATCGAAGAAGTCAGCCAATTCATGTTTTTTGTCAGCTAACATGTAGTACTCGATTTTGTTGATGCTTGGAGAAGCATCAGACCATGCTTTGTGAACGAATTCGGAGTCACAAGATACGGAGTAAACTTCGCAACCCAATTCTTTCAACTCTGCATAGGAGTTTTGTACGTCTTCCAACTCAGTAGGGCATACGAATGTGAAGTCTGCTGGATAGAATACGAATACAGACCATTTACCCAACACGTCTGCAGTGCTAACTTTTACCAATTCAGGTTTTTTGAAAGCATCAAGTGTAAATTCAGGAAGTTGTTTACCGATAATAGACATGTTATGTCCTCCTTATTTGAGTTCCAAATTTTAACAATTTATTAGTATTGGTGTACTTAACACCACACCTATATCTATCTTTGTCTATATAATAACAAATATCATTCAATATTGCAAGCGTTATTTTTAAATTTATCGATATATTTTTCCAGCTTTTTTCGATGTAGGCAAAAAAAAAGAAAGATGCTCATTTCTGAGCATCTTTCTTCTTTTTACGTACTACAACAGACTTACTGTTCACAGTAGCGTGATCAAAAGCGATTAAACCCGCTATATTAGCAAGCCCTCTCCGTGCTATATGACCAGTTGTAGATTGTTCTTTTCCCGATTTACCATATACAAACTGCTCTAGTTTGAGTGCAGCTAATATAAATAAACCTATAATAGATAAAATAGATCCCATCGCTTTAATCTATTTTTTAAGTTCTAAGATTGCATCTACTAAACCACGGAATAATGGATGTGCATTATTTGGGCGAGATTTAAGTTCTGGATGCGCTTGTGTAGCGATGAAGAATGGATGGTTTTTTACTTCAATGCTTTCAACAAGGCGGCCATCTGGAGATGTACCGGAAATCACAAGCCCTGCATCGGTCAATTGTTGACGGTATTCATTGTTGAACTCATAGCGATGGCGATGACGTTCATAAATCAAATCTTCCCCATAAGCTTCGTGAGTTTTCGTACCGGCTTCCACTTTGCATGGGTAGATACCTAGGCGCATTGTACCGCCTTTTTTATCTACATCAACTTGATCACTCATCAAGTCAATTACTTTATATTTTGCGCTTTCATCAAATTCGCTAGATGTAGCACCTTCCATGCCGCATACATTGCGAGCAAATTCCATTACTGCAGATTGCATACCAAGGCATAGGCCGAGGTATGGAATATTATTTTCACGAGCGTATTGGATTGTGCGGATTTTACCTTCTACACCACGAGAACCAAAGCCACCAGGCACGATGATACCTTCAACACCATCAAACACCTCTTTAGGATCTACAGATGTATCATCAAGTTCTTCGGAATCAATCCAACGAATATTTACTTTAGTACCTGTAGCAATACCAGCATGATCTAGAGCTTCAACTACGGATAAATACGCATCATGCAATGCTACATATTTACCAACAATAGCAACTGTAATATCTTTGCTAGGATTCAAGATTTTATGAACCATTTCTTTCCATGCAGTCATATCGCAAGGACGATCTTCAAGGCCTAATTTTTTGATAACAATATCGTCAAGGCCTTGGTCTTGCATCATCAATGGCACTTCATAGATGGAGCTACAAGTTTGGTTTTCAATAACTGCTTCAGTTTCTACGTCGCAGAACAAAGCAAGTTTTTCTTTCATATCGTCAGAGATATGTTTTTCGCTACGGCATACCAAGATATCTGGTTGTATACCGATGCTGCGCAATTCTTTTACGCTATGTTGTGTAGGTTTAGTTTTCAACTCACCTGCAGCATTGATGTATGGTACCAATGTAACATGAATATAAAGTACGTCATTACGGCCTACTTCTTTTTTCACTTGGCGGATGGCTTCCATGAATGGCAAGCTTTCAATATCACCTACTGTACCACCGATTTCAGTAATAACTACATCAGCGTTATCCTCTTTACCTACGCGATATACGTTTTGTTTAATTTCGTTTGTAATGTGTGGAATTACTTGTACAGTGCTACCCAAGTAATCACCTTTACGTTCTTTATTGATTACAGACCAATATACTTTACCAGCTGTAATATTAGACCGTTTGCTAAGGTTAATATCGATAAAGCGTTCATAATGACCCAAATCAAGGTCCGTTTCGGCTCCGTCATCTGTTACGAATACTTCACCATGTTGGTAAGGGCTCATCGTACCAGGGTCGATATTAATGTATGGATCAAATTTTTGAATCGTTACATTGAAACCGCGGTTTTTTAGTAAGCGACCCAAAGATGCTGCTGTAATCCCCTTCCCAAGAGAAGAAACAACGCCGCCAGTTACGAAAATATACTTAGTTGCCATGATGCCTCCCACCTATTACATTTTTTCCGGAGCGGAAATACCTAAAATACCCAAGCCTTGACGAAGAACGAGGGCAATCGCTGTGATTAAACCAAGACGAGCTTGTTGCAACGCTGGATCTACGCCAATGATACGACCTTGACGGTAGAATGAATGGAACATGCTTGCCAAATCGTATAAGTACCGAGCAATACGATGAGGTGCACGATGTTCAGCAGCTTGAACTACCTCTTCTGGATATTCAGCTAATTTCTTAATTAATTCTAATTCCATTTCACTTGTAAGCGTTGTGAAATCAGTGTCACTATAATCACCAAATGCGATGCCGGCTTCACGCACTTGGTTGTAAATGCTATGAATACGAGCATGAGCATATTGGATATAATACACTGGATTGTCATTACTGCGAGATTTTGCCAAATTAATATCGAAATCAAGTTGGCTATCCAAGGAACGCATCAAGAAGAAGTAACGAGACGCATCTACACCAACTTCATCGATTAATTCATCCAATGTAACGCTATCACCGCTACGTTTAGACAATTTAACTAGTTCCCCATCGCGGAACAATGCTACCATCTGTAATAACAAAACTGTTAATTGATCTGGGTCATAACCAAAAGCAGCCATAGCAGCTTTTACACGGCATACATAACCATGGTGGTCAGCGCCCCAAATATCAATCATTTCTTTAAAGCCACGATCAAATTTATTGCGATGATATGCAATATCTGCCGCCAAATATGTAGGAACCCCGTTATCACGAATAACAACGCGGTCTTTATCATCCCCATAATCAGTAGATTTAAGCCATAAGGCACCATCTTTTTCATATACTTTGCCAAGAACCTTCAAGGCCTCTATGGAATGGTAAATTTCCTCAGTTTCGTGAACTGTACGTTCAGAGAACCAATGATCGAATGTAACGCGGAAGTTTCTTAAAGTTTCCTCTAGGCGAGCTAATTTTTCTTTTAAGCCCTCTTCCTTGAACAATGCTACGCGATCAGCTTCAGTCATAGCATTTAATTTTTCAAAGCCTTCACGTTCTGCAATAGCTTTTGCCGTTTCAATAATATCTGGACCACGATAGCCATTTTCAGGGAACACTAATGCCCCTTCTGAAATATCGAACTCAGGCATGGAACCATCTTCATTGCATTTAGGCGGAAATACTAATGTAGCTCCTTGTAACTCTTGGAAACGGTACTCAATGGAAATAGCCATGTTGTCGATTTGGTTACCCGCATCATTGATATAGTACTCGGATTGTACATTGTAACCCGCTGCACGCAACAAGTTCACAAGAGCACTACCGTACGCAGCACCGCGACCATGACCAACATGCAAAGGGCCTGTGGGGTTCGCACTTACGTACTCTACTTGAATCGTATCGCGCACACGCAATGGTTGAACACCATACTCAGTACCAGCATTCAAAATGGCTTTCAACGTATCGTATACCATGTCAGATTTCAAGAAAAAGTTAATGAAACCTGCACCAGCAACCTCGGCACGTTCAAGCCAATCAAAGTTCATATGGCTAATCAAAGCCTCTGCAATAGCGCGAGGGTTTTGACGAGCTACACGAGCGGATTGCATAGCGATGTTTGTGGAAAAATCACCGAATTCTTTTTGAGGTGGCACTTCGAGAACGATTTCTGGATATTCCCCAGCTGGTAAACCACCGCTGTTAATCGTATCTTGTAATGCCTGTTCAATCCCCGATTTCAGGATTTCCTTCATGTTCATGCTCTGTATCCTCCCGCACGTCTATATCTAACTGATTATAAAATTGCCATTCACCTTCGACGGAAATATCATATCCTAAATGAACATGACCTACGCCTTCGTGAAAGTCTACTGTTAATTCATGAGTATTTACGGCCATGTGTAAATCACCATACGGTGTTTCATACACAGATTCACGCTCTTCACCACGGGCGTATTGATGACGCATATTTACAGCCCCTGTTCGGAGCAACACAATAGAGTCATCTTGAATTTTAATGGTTGTCTTTACCCCATCTAAGCCAGTCACACTGGACTCTTCATAACGCACATACTGGGCATTACCCTTTTCGTATGACGTACCTGGGGAAATCAGTTCCACTACGGTATCCTTGCCGTCCATATCTCGTTGTACACTTTTTACGGACACTAGAACCCGCTTCATTCTTCAACCTCCATGGTAGTAATTAATCATCATATTATACCATATTCAAGGACTATTTTGCACCCTTAATGAGCCTCAATTTCTTAGGCTTTGTCATCTGTTTAATGGCATATTCTCTACGTTGTGCCGCTTGTTTTTCGTGAAAGCTTTCAGCATATACCAAGGCCACAGGACGACGGCCGCGAGTATACTTCGCACCTCCAGGAATATGTCCATTATGAGCATCCATCCGACGTTTAAGATCGGTAGTCCATCCACAATACAAAGAATCATCAGAGCAACGCACTAAATAAATATAGTGCATTTCTTCTGATTCATCGCCTTGATTACTAGCGTCGTTCAAGATTGCATCACAATCTACAATTATACCTTGTACCTCTTGTGTAGATGGGCATTCACCAGTAAGAGACTCTCGAGAAGTACTTTTCTTATTTGCCATTTTTAGCATCATCAGTAATCGGTTCCAATATAATGGAATTGATGATTACTGGTTCAACTGGTTTATCATTACGACCAGTCTTAACCTTGCCGATTTTTTCGACTACGTCCATCCCTTGTACAACAGTACCAAAAATAGTGTGTTTATTATCTAACCAATCCGTAGGACCCAAGGTAATGAAAAATTGAGAGCCCCCAGTGTTAGGACCACGGTTAGCCATGGCAAGAACACCCATTTTATTGAAATGTAAATCATTAGAAAATTCATCAGGAATTGTATAACCAGGACCCCCGGCACCCGTACCGTCTGGATCCCCACCTTGAATCATAAAACCTTCAATTACACGGTGGAATGTAACACCGTTATAGAAGCCTTTTTTTACGAGGTAGTCAAAATTTTTAACCGTAATCGGAGCTTTAGAGCCTAACAAACGAACCTTAAACTGACCATAATTTGTATCAAAAATAGCGTATTCATCAGCAATCGGCGCATTCGTAAAATTAGGCATCGCCACAGTTTCTGCTTTCACAGTATTACCTTGTGGTTGCTCCCCACTTTTTGTACCACATGCTGTTGTACCAAGCACTGTAATCCCCAACATTGCGCATAAAGCCAAGCGTTTCCAGTTCATATGTCCCCCCATACTGATATTATATATATCTAACTGTATATTTAAAATTTACATAGAAAAGCCGCTCAACCCGTGAGCGGCTCTTTTTTAGTATATCATATTATACGCCTATTGGAATTAAAAATATTTAAAAAAATTATTTAACTGAGACAAAAGCCTTTCAGATATATAACAAAAAACAGAGCTCCTAAAGGAGCTCTGTTTTTTATAACCATTATATTCTCACTAATTGTATCCGATTATTTACCATCGAATTGATCTGGAGTTGTATTGTTATACGTTTCAATATAGCTATTGAAATATTGAATCATACCGTTAAGGTTATTTTCGTTAGGGTCTGCAAGTACTTGACGAATAGCACCGATTACGGAGTTATAATTATCTACTAGTACTTCACCACGATCATTATTTATGCTCTTAAGCAATGTTTGAATTTCAGTAAGTTCTTTTTCTACAGCTGCTTTATCCGCTTTTTGTGGAGCTTGTTCTAAGTTTTCCACAAGAGTAGTCAAGCGAAGTGTAGATT
Organism: uncultured Veillonella sp.; assembly: GCF_938010505.1. GTDB lineage: Bacteria > Bacillota > Negativicutes > Veillonellales > Veillonellaceae > Veillonella. Next base: position 14,015 of record NZ_CALLVP010000146.1, read on the forward strand.
CCATTGCTGCCGCATAGCCTTTTTTACCTTCTTTTTTCAATTTTTCAATTTGTTTCTTAGTTTGTTCAGTGTTAGTTTTATTAAGAACTTCATTGAACTTCGCATAAGCTGCATCGAATTTTTCTACTTGTGCTACGTATTTAGC
>NZ_CALLVP010000147.1 GCF_938010505.1 uncultured Veillonella sp.
ATAATGCGCCCCTTCATTTCATCATTAGGCAATGCCACTACGGATACGGTAGTTTCCGCTACATGGTCAGCTGCGCAACGTTGGATTGCAGAGGAGATAATTTCTTTTGCTTTTTTCTCCGCCTCATCCTTAGCTTGCTGCTCCATTTCCTTAACCATAATCGCCGTTTCATGACGGATTTCTTGTTCCACATTCGTTAACAAGATATTTTTTGCTTCTTCGAAAGTCATGCCAGAAATACGTTCTAATTCTGCCATTTGTCTTTCGTACAATGCTTCTACCTTTTCACGGCTTTGGGCTAAGTCAGCTTCTTTGCGATGTAAAGCTTCCTCTTTGTGTTCAATATTGTCTAATTTTTTATCCAAAGATTCTTCTTTTTGAAGAATACGGCGTTCCATACGTTGAAGTTCAGAACGACGATCTTTATTTTCTCGTTCCACGTCAGAACGGAGCTTATGAATTTCTTCTTTCGCTTCTAATAAAGCTTCTTTCTTTTTAGACTCAGCTGTGCGCTCACCGTTTGCGATGATGCGTGCAGCCTCTTGCTCAGCTTGATTCAGTTTTCCTTCAGCAATATTTTTTCTTAAAAAATAGCCTACCCCTAGTCCAATCAGTACCATTACCACTGCAATTAGACTATACTCTAAAATCTGTTTCACCTCCTCTTAAATTCTCAAAATTGAGCTTTCATGCTCCTTTTTATGCCCTTCATGCATTAAATTATCAATTAGCCATATCATCATATAAATAAATAAGGCTATTATTAATTTTAGACTTGAAAGCCCTTTCTGTCAAGATTTTACAAGCCTATCAAGGCCTCTCAACAAGCATAACTTAGTCATAAAAATCATTGCATACAATTTGAATTGTGCTTGTTGAGAAACCTCTGTATTTGAGAAAATTAAATACCTTTACTTGAGGAGTCCGTTCTTCATTGAGAATAGAACCAAATTTTTTCTCTACCACCCGATAAGCAGCTTTCACCTCATCATAAGTAGAAAGTTCTTGAGGAATCGCAAGGCCACGAAGTTTCATTTTTTGCTTAATCATATAAGCACCGTATTTTTGTTCTTTCATCAAATAAGCTAATACTTGCTCAGATAAGCGTTCATCATTGATATAATCGTAGTCTCTAAGGCGTTCAAGGACCCTCTCAATGATTGGGTCCTCGAATTGTTTGCGTCTCATTTTTTGTGTCAGTTCATAAGAACTAAGAAATCGTTGAGCTAGGAAGCGATACGCTTGATCCATAGCAGCTTGCATCGTTTCGTCACTCATGATTATACTTCTTCAGTTACTTCTTCACCGATTACATCGATTTCTTCAGTGCCAACAGCCAATGTATCGCGAATAATACGATCGATTTCATCGGCTATTTGTGGATTATCTAGTAAGTATTGTTTAGCCGCTTCCTTACCTTGACCCATACGTTCCCCATTATAGGAGTACCATGCACCAGATTTATTTATGATTTCCATATTTGTACCGATATCGATAAGTGTACCAGACTTGGAGATACCTTCACCATACATCAAATCAAATTCAGCTGTTTTAAATGGAGGTGCCACTTTATTTTTAACAACTTTAACTTTTGTGCGAGCACCAACGTTTTCGTTGTTTGCTTTGATCAATTCACCTTTACGAACATCAAGACGTACGGAGGAATAGAATTTCAACGCACGACCACCAGTCGTTGTTTCAGGGTTACCGAACATAACACCCACTTTTTCACGCAATTGGTTAATAAAGATAACAACTGTTTTGGATTTACTGATAATACCAGTCAATTTACGCAATGCTTTACTCATCAAACGAGCTTGTAAGCCTACGTGAGCATCGCCCATTTCACCATCGATTTCCGCTTTAGGAACCAAAGCCGCTACGGAGTCAACTACAACGATATCTACTGCACCACTGCGAACGAGAGCTTCTGTAATTTCAAGAGCTTGTTCACCATTATCTGGTTGAGAAATCAACAAATTATTGATATCTACACCCAAGTTGCGAGCATATACTGGATCCATCGCATGTTCCGCATCAATAAATGCAGCGATGCCACCTTGTTTTTGAGCTTCTGCTACAGCATGAAGAGCCACTGTTGTTTTACCAGAAGATTCTGGACCGTAAATTTCAATTACACGGCCGCGAGGGAACCCACCTACACCAACAGCGATATCGATAGCAAGAGAACCAGAGGAAATTACCTCTACATTCATGCGATCTGCCGCTTCACCAAGACGCATAATAGCACCTTTACCAAAGTCTTTTTCAATTTGTTTTAACGCGTTATCCAACGCTGCTTGTCTACCATCTACAGCCATTATTTTATTTCCCCTTTTCTGTTATATAAGTATAAACATAATAAAGTGCTAACTCTGCTGCACTTTGTCTAATATCTTCTCGATTACCAATTAGATTAGCTTTATGGGCTACCGTACCATGTGGCCCAGTTACACCGAACCACACAAGACCAACGGGCTTTTCTTGAGTGCCTCCACCAGGACCAGCTATTCCCGTTGTAGAAACAGCATATGTTGTTTGCCCTAGTGACTTAGCGCCTTCAGCCATGGCCTTAGCCACTTGCTCACTAACAGCGCCATATGTATCTAGCATCTCTTGTGGTACACCTAAAACACGATGTTTCACATCATTGCTATACGAAATAACACCACCCACATAGTACTCACTACTGCCACTGACATTAGTCAGTAGTTTACCAACTAATCCCGATGTACAGGATTCAGCAGTACTAATAGTGCTGTGTTCCTCTAGCAAGGTACGACCTAGTGTTTCCTCCATAGAAATCGTTAAGTCGCGTCCTATGCGAGAACCTAAACGCTCTCGTATGATAGCATCCCAAGGATTTAATAGTTCTTGCGCCGCTTCTAATGTTTCAGCTTTGGCCGTAATGCGTACTTCAATATAGCCTTTTTTAATGAGTAAGGCTATGGTCGGATTTGATTGATTCTTAATAAGATCCATCAAAGTGCTTTCTAAATCGATTTCACGAATATCATATACACCATAACGATAAGATGTAACAATTCCTTGAGAACTAAATCGGTTATTTAAATAAGGAACTACGCTCTCTTGGAACATGCCCTTCATTTCACCAGGAGGTCCAGGCAGAAGTATGTATGTAGTATCTCCATCTTCAACGACGACACCTGGTGCAACTCCAACAGGGTTATATAATACCTTCGCCCCTTCTGGTAATTGTGCCTCTCGCCGACTCGCATCAGGTATAGTACGGTTTACACTGTTAAAGAACCTTTCAAGCTCATCCATGGCCTCTTGATTAAACACAATAGGTCTACCAATTGAATCGGCAAGTACATTACGTGTAATGTCACCCTGCGTAGGTCCTAACCCACCAGTACTAATAACGATATCAGCCCTTGTACTAGCGAGCTGAAAGACTTCAGCCATTCGTTTCGGATTATCACCTACCACCGATTGATGGGCAATGGTATATCCTAGTTTATTCAACTCTTGTGCTAGCCATGATACATTCGTATTTACTGTATCACCTAGCAATAATTCTGAACCTGTAGAAATAAGTTCTACAATCATCAGATCACCTCCACAATCGAATATATCGAACTGTGTATTATTCTACAACTGTAGCTACTACATCATAAGCAAAGCCTTGCTCTACTTGTACCTTAAGAATATCACCAGGTTGAATGTCTTCACCGCAGTCTTCAATGTACATATTACCATCTACATCAGGTGCTTGAGATTTCAATCGACCTTTTGCAAGCAATGTGTTATTCTCGCCTTCTTCGATTTCCTCTACCATCGCATAATCAATGGTACCTTCTAAATCGCGATTGTTCTCTTCAGAGATAGCAGCTTGGATGGACATAAGAACGTGATAACGCTCTTCTTTGACCTCTTCTGGTATTTGGTCTTCACGAGCCCCAGCTGGTGTACCATCTTCTTGAGAATACGTAAATACGCCCATGTTATCAAATTTGATTTCTTTTACAAAGTCACAAAGTTCCTCAAATTGTTCATCTGTTTCACCAGGGAATCCAACGATGATAGAGGTGCGCAATGTAATATGAGTCGGCGCATTTCTAATTTTCTTAAGTAAGCGTTCAATATCATTGCGATTGTCTCGGCGATTCATTTGTTTCAAGATATCGTTATTAACATGTTGCAGTGGAATATCTACATATTTACAAAGCTTTGGCTCATTAACAATAATATCTAACAATTCATCAGAGAAGAATGTCGGATATAGGTATAGCATGCGAATCCATTCTATGCCCTCTACAGTTGTTAATTCTTTTAACAATGTAGTCAACAATGGTTTACCATCATTAAGGTCGATTCCATAGCTCGTTGTATCTTGAGCAATAAGGACAACTTCCTTAACTCCTGTCGCTGCCAATCGTTCCACTTCAGCCTTGATAGACTCGATAGTACGACTACGGAATGCACCGCGTACCTTTGGAATAATACAGAATGTACACCCGTTATTACAGCCTTCTGCAATTTTAACATATGCACTATAACGAGGTGTTGTTTGAATACGAGGCATGCGCTCATCATAGATATTCGTAATATTTTCCATGATACAACTGCGATTGCCGTGCTCAATAGCATCAACGGCTACCATAACTTGATCCCATGCACCGGTACCGATTAATGCATCAATTTCAGGAATTTCTTGGAATAATTCATCCTGATATTGTTGGCTAAGACAACCTGCTACGATAAGGCCCTTACAAGCACCATCTTCCTTATATTGAGCAACCTCAAGGATGGTATTAATAGACTCAGCCTTAGCTTTCTCAATAAAAGTACAGGTATTTACAACGATAAGATCTGCTTCGCTTAGGTCCTCTGTAATCGAATAGCCATTATCTCGCAATAAGCCTAACATCACCTCTGTATCTACTAAATTTTTAGCACAACCTAGGCTAACATACCCTAATTTTTTACCCATTCTATATCCTTTCATCACTAGATTTTCTCTATTTGTTCTAGGGTCTATATAACTGACTTAGTCCTTACGGAATCGTACTTGACTAACCCAATGATTTAACAATAACTTTTTACCTTCTATGGTGTAACCACCATTCACAGGCCATAACACTAAATCATGTCCCATAGAATCTTTTGGTTCATCCATTTCAGGATTGGTAAAGATATAGGTAAAATTCTTTTCTACCATATATTTCGCCGTTTTAGAAGATAATAACCAATTAATAAACTCAACACTATCTGCTTTATGCTTTGAATTTTTTAAAACAGCAGCACCAGTCACATAATAAGACGTCCCATCTTTAGGATAAATAACCTTAATTGGATACCCCTGGCGACTATATTGCGCCGCATCAGACAAGTTACCAATACCAATATTGGCCTCCCCTAATGCAGTTAGCCGTACTGGAGTAGACAAGAATTTAGCATGCTGTACCACATGTGGCTTCAAGGTATACAGGTATTCAAGAGCCTCCGGCTCCCCTTTGTACTCTACCATGTTATATAACAAATTTGCCGCATTCTGAGATGCCACAAAATCGGTCATAACAATAGACCAATCACCTTGTTTTCCCAATGTGTCCCACGTAGTAATATATTTGCCAATACCATTGTGGAAGGTATCATTCTGAACAAATACGATAGGATCATACCAAAGACCAACCCAATAGCCATTTGGATCCTTTAGATTATCACGCACCTCGTCAATACGTTCATTGACGAT
>NZ_CALLVP010000148.1 GCF_938010505.1 uncultured Veillonella sp.
AAACTACCGTATCCGTAGTGGCATTGCCTAATGATGAAATGAAGGGGCGCATTATCGGTCGTGAGGGCCGTAACATTCGCGCACTCGAAACATTAACAGGTATTGATTTGATTATCGATGACACACCAGAAGCAGTTATTCTTTCCGGCTTCGATCCAATTCGTCGTGAAGTGGCTCGTATTGCGCTGGAAAAATTGATTGTAGATGGTCGTATCCATCCAGCTCGTATTGAAGAAATGGTTGGTAAAGCTCGTAAAGAGGTGGACCAAACTATTAAAGAGGCCGGTGAACAAGCAACATTTGAAGCTGATGTTCACGGCTTACACCCTGAAATTGTTAAGATTTTAGGTCGTTTGAAATATCGTACTAGTTATGGTCAAAACGTATTGAAACATTCCATTGAAGTATCTCATTTAGCAGGTTTAATGGCAGCTGAACTAGGCTGTGATGTAACTTTGGCTAAACGAGGTGGTTTGATTCATGATATTGGTAAAGCATTGGACCGTGAACTTGAGGGCTCTCATGTTCAAATCGGTGTTGATGTGGCTCGCAAATATCGTGAAAGTGCAGCAGTAATTAACTGTATTGGTGCTCATCATGGTGATGAAGAGTTCCAAACTGTAGAGGCTGTATTAGTAGCTGCTGCTGATGCTATCTCCGCTGCTCGTCCAGGAGCACGTCGAGAAACATTAGAGAACTACTTAAAACGTTTATCTAAATTGGAAGAAATCGCTGAATCCTTCGAAGGCGTTGAAAAATGTTTTGCTATTCAAGCCGGTCGTGAGATTCGCGTTGTAGTAAAGCCGGATAAGATTGATGAAGCTGAGTCTACATTACTCGTTCGGAATATCGTAAAACGCATCGAGTCAGAACTTGAATATCCAGGCCAAATTAAGGTCGTAATTATTCGTGAAACTCGCGTTGTGGATTACGCAAAATAATATGCAATAAGCGATAAGTATAGGCTGCAATGTTTTCATTGCAGCCTATTGTTATCAAAGTTTTTGGTAATTACATATCGCTATATACGGCGTATAGGAATCATCATGTACACTGTGTTGTAGATGGTGATTCCTATGATTCGTATCAAGTGATTTATACTTTTTTAATAATTTAATTGATTAAAATGCTTTACAAATAGAGGAATTTTTATTTGTATATAGAATTAGTATATATATGGGGAAGGAGGCGTTGGCTATGAGCCGATATTTTGAAAATGAACTGATTGAACAAATCAAGGATGCTAATGATATCGTGTCAGTTGTATCTGAGCATGTAGCCTTAAAGAAACGTGGCAAGAACTATTGGGGTTGTTGCCCTTTCCATAATGAAAAAACGCCATCCTTTAGCGTTGCCCCTGAAAAGGGTTTTTATTATTGCTTTGGTTGCCATGCGTCAGGGAATGCTATTAAATTTCTTATGGAGTTAGAGCATTTAACCTTTGTAGAGGCACTAGAGCGGCTAGCTAATCGAGCTAATATTCCATTGCCAGAGGCAAAACTTTCACCTGAGCAAAGAGCTAGAGATGAAAGACGCAAAAAACTATATGAGACTTCTGATTTAGCGGCTACCTTTTTCCATAACTGTCTCACTCAAACTTCTATTGGTAAAGTGGGATTAGATTATTTGAAAAAGAGGGGGCTCACACAAGAAACCATAGAAAAATTTAAACTTGGTTTTGCCCCTGATGATTGGGATAAGTTGTATCGTGCCTTTCATGAGCGTGGTATTGATGATTCCATTCTCTTGGAGTTGAATCTTGTCCGAAAGAACCAAAAGGGTCAATTTTATGACTTTTTTAGAAATCGAATTATGTTCCCTATTATGGATGGGAAAGGGCGAGTCGTTGCTTTTGGTGGGCGCGTTATGGATGACAGTACACCAAAGTATTTAAACTCCCCAGAGTCATCGATTTTTGAAAAAGGTAAGCTCTTATTTGCTTTTGATAAGGCCTATAAAACGATTCGCGAAGAAAAACAAGCCATCCTTGTAGAAGGCTATATGGACGTTATATCTGCTCATAACCATGGTGTTACTAATGTAGTAGCATCATTGGGGACTGCTTATACAAGAGATCATGGCCATATCTTGATGAGGCAGGCTGAAGAAATCGTGTTAGCTTATGATATGGACGGCGCTGGTCGTCAAGCGGCTACGCGGGCCATCGAATTATTACAAAATACAGATTTTAAGGTGCGCGTTCTTGCCATGCCGGATGGGAAAGATCCAGATGATTATGTGCGTAACCATGGGGGACAAGCCTTTAAGGAGTTAGTTGCTAAAGCTGTTAAGCCTCTTGACTATCTACTAAGTGAGTCTTTAATCAAACACGATACAAATGATACTGAAGGGAAACAGGCCGTTATGGCAGATGTATTCCCCTATATTGCAAATATAGATAGTCAAACACAGCGAGATGACGCTTTAAAAACATTGGCGTTGCCATTATGGCTTGATAATAGTACTATTTTTAGATATTTTAGAGACTACGTGAAAAAAGGACAAATCGAATTAGTGGACACTGCTTCTACCCCTCTGCCAACACAGGATTTACCAAAGGGGGATTCGGAAAAATTGCTGTCCTTAGCTTTCACAGATGGCGAAGTATTACAACAGATGATGAATTATTTGCCATTAGAGGACTTTGAAAAAATTGAATATCGAGGTATAATAGAAAAGCTATTCACCTTGTATAAGTCCGAAGGTCGTCTAGATGAAACTACAATTCAATCTGTTTTATCTTCTCAAGAGTATGATATTTACTCTAGGCTAGTCGTTATGAGTGACGATGAATATAAGGTACAAGTGCCTGGATTAATCCGCAAGATAAGGCTCCATTCATTGCGTGAACAGTATAAAGCGCATTCAATTATGGCGGATCAATTAAAACGGGCAGGAGATTCGACCTTTATTAGCGAATTACATAAGTGTCAGGAAATACAGAACTTAATTAGAGAATGGTCTAAGTAAATCATTAATGGTTATAAAGGAGAGCGCTGTGGCTAAGAAAGTACAAAAAAGTCAAATAGAGGAGATTGTTGAGCAACTTCTTGAAAAAGGCCGTAAGAGCGGTGTGTTGACACAATCCGAGATTTCAGATGCTCTTCATGAGCAGGCGGAAATTACTGCAGAACAATTAGATGATATTTATACGACTCTAGGTAAATTGAATGTTGAGATTGTGGCAGATATCGATGGAGATGATACAGATAGTCATCCAATTGAACCAGAGGATGATGACGAAGAGGAAGTTTCTAACGAGAAGAAAATTTCTATCGATTTAAGCGTTGATTCTGGTGTTAATATCGATGACCCTGTGCGTATGTACCTCAAAGAAATTGGTCGTGTGCCATTGCTTTCAGCTGATGAAGAAATCGTTTTAGCTAAGCAAATTGAAGCTGGTGCGCAAGAAGACGCTACATATAAAGAAATTCAACTTAGCAAAAAGGCTAAGAAAAAATTGGTAGATGCTAACTTGCGACTAGTTGTAAGTATTGCTAAACGTTATGTAGGTCGCGGTATGTTATTCTTGGATTTAATTCAAGAAGGTAACCTAGGTCTTATTAAAGCGGTAGATAAGTTCGACTATACTAAGGGTTATAAATTTTCTACATATGCTACCTGGTGGATTCGCCAAGCGATTACGCGTGCTATTGCAGACCAAGCTCGTACGATTCGTATTCCTGTACATATGGTAGAAACAATTAATAAATTGATTCGTATTTCCAGACAATTGTTGCAAGACAAAGGTCGTGAGCCATTGCCAGAAGAAATCGCTGAGGGCATGGGGATTACTGTAGAACGGGTGCGTGAAATTCAAAAAATCGCCCAAGAGCCAGTATCCTTGGAAACTCCGATTGGTGAAGAGGAAGACTCCCATTTAGGGGATTTCATCGAGGACCAAGATGCTATTGCTCCAGACGATGCAGCTAGCTACATCTTATTGCAAGAACAAATTGAAGATGTGTTTACATGTTTAACTGATCGTGAGCAACAAGTATTGATTTTACGTTTTGGTTTGAAGGATGGTAAGCCTCGTACATTGGAAGAAGTTGGTCAACATTTCAATGTTACACGTGAACGTATTCGTCAGATTGAAGGTAAAGCGCTTACTAAATTGCGCAATCGCGGTAAACGTGATAAAATCAAAGACTTCTTATAATATTTTGAAACTCTTAAGGGTTGTAATGCAGTGTTGTATAGCACTGTATTACAACCCTTTTGTGTTATAATAAAAAATGGTAATATCTTACAATAAAAAGCATTTTATGATAAGACTTATGTAGTAGAGAAGGGTCTTATGTAATAGCGATAAGTCTTATGTAATAGATATAAGTTGAAAGCTTATGTAATAGATAGGAGATATAATGTTTACAGTTACTAAACGGTTAGAGGTGAGTGCATCTCATCAATTACAACTAGATTATCCGAGTAAATGTCAAAATCTTCATGGGCATAACTGGATTATTATAGTTCATGCTCGTTCTGAAGAGTTAGATCATAACGGGATGGTCATCGACTTTACGATTATTAAAGAAAAAATTCATGGTCGCTTGGATCATCGCCATATCAACGATGTACTAGGCGACATTAATCCCACTGCGGAGAATATGGCGAAATGGATTGCTGATGAATTGGGCCCAAAATGCTTTAAAGTAGAGGTTCAAGAATCTGAAGGGAACACAGCTATTTATGAACGTGATTGAGATTTTTTCCTCCATTGATGGGGAAGGTAGTCGGCAAGGATTACTGACTACATTTTTACGCCTCCATGATTGCAATATTCGTTGTTCCTATTGCGATACGACTTATAGTTATGGCATTGATAGTGTTTTTACAGAGATGACTGCAGCTGAGGTGGCGAATGTTATTGAAAGCTTAGGTAATCATCGAATCACTATTACTGGTGGGGAGCCCTTATTGCAAGAAGCAGCTGTAGTAGAGCTAATCGATGAGCTAAATCGCCGAAACGTTCAAACAATGCAGGATAATACATCAGGTCAAATTGGTTCAACTTGTATCAATGGTGCAGATAAATTTGATAAACGAGAGATGCTTAATAATAGTCTTTATGATTTTAATATTGAAACAAATGGCACGATTGTACCGAGCTTTCAGAGAGAGAATGTGTGGTTTACCTATGATTATAAAACACCGTCCTCTTTAGCCGAAGAGTCTATGAATGTAGATATATTCAAGGCGGCTACAGAACGAGATCTCATCAAGTTTGTCGTTGGCTCCCCAGAAGATTTGGATTGTATGCGTTGCATAATTGAACAATATCCTACAGCGGCTCAAATATATGTATCGCCTGTATGGGGACAGATTGAGGCGGCATCGATTATCGATTATATGAAAGAATATAATTTGCAAAATGTACGATTTCAATTGCAAATTCATAAATTTGTCTGGGATCCAGATGCAAAGGGTGTATAGTATTGTTAGGATGTGTAGTGTCAGTATCTTTTCTAATGCATAGTATGATATGAGGTCTGATGGAATCTTGATATAAAGGGGTAAATATGGATACAAAAAAAATAGAATCGCTTATATATCAGTTGTTAGAAGCACTAGGTGAGGATCCTAATCGGGACGGTTTGTTAGAAACACCGAAACGGGTGGCTCAAATGATGGAAGAGTTATATGAAGGCATTCAGTATACAAATGCTGAAATTGCAGAAATGTATGGTAAAACCTTCGCTGTAGATACAAATCAAATGGTAGTAGTAAAGGATATTACTTGCTTCTCTCAATGTGAACATCATATGGCCTTGATGTATGATATGAGTATCAGTATTGGGTATATACCAAAAGGTCGTGTCATAGGTTTATCTAAGATTCCTCGCATAGCTGAAATGTGTTGCAAGCGTTTACAACTACAAGAAAAAATTGGTGAAGATATTGCGGAAGTAATTTCTTTAGCGACAGGGTCTGATGATGTTATTGTGCACATTATATCGTCCCACAGCTGCATGAGTGCAAGAGGCATTAAATCTACAGATAGCCAAACGACTACACTAACTACTAAAGGCGTATTTAACGAAGATCATATGATTCACCGTTTTATGCTAATGAAACAGTCTTAAGATTTGAGTTGCCTTGACTAAATGATAGTCTATTCGGTATAATTAATAAGCTAGAAACTAACTGAGGGCCTATAGCTCAGGGGTAGAGCAACCGGCTCATAACCGGTCGGTCCCTGGTTCGATCCCAGGTGGGCCCACCATTATGTTGACATCTACCGTCCTTGAGAATTCAAGGGCGGTTATTTTTATATACTAATAGTAGAGGATGTTATGGAACCTAGACCTATGATGGACCGCCTAGAAGCGGTATTCTCAATCGTACCAAAGGCGCGAGCCATTGCAGATATTGGTACCGATCACGGCTATTTAGCGGTAGAGCTCATCAATCGTCAACGCGCTGAATATGTCATTGCCGGGGATGTGCATAAAGGTCCGTTAGCGTCTGCAAGGGCATATGTTGAGTCTTGTGGACTAGCCTCTAAAGTAGATTGTCGCTTAGGGGACGGACTTAAAGTGACCGAGCAGGGCGAGTTGAATGGTGCCATCTGTTGCGGTATGGGTGGCTTTTTAATGCGAGATATTATAGATGCAGGTCCAGAACCATTAGAGTTCTATGTGTTGCAACCACAGAATGGGCAAAAAGAATTGCGTCAGTATATGGTGCAAAAGGGCTATGTTATCGTTTTAGAAATCATCGTAGAAGATGCAGGTAAGTTATATACTGCGTTTTTAGCCGTTCGAAAGGACTGTGTAGAAGCGTACACGGGAATGGAAAATCAGGAAGATATATATGCATCATTGAAAGAAGATTCCTTACTATGGTCTGTTGGTGCGCTCCTCGAACAAGAACGTCCACCGCTTTGGAACAAATACATTGAGTATTTAATTTACCAGCGCCAATGTGCGTTAGATGGTATGACAAAAGAGTTAAGCCATAGGGATAAATATAAGGAACTAGATGGAGAAGTTAAATTTCTTCGCAATCTTTTATAGAATAGAGAGGAAGTGATTTTATGACGACGGTTCAACAAATTATTAATGTAATGGAACAATTAGCACCGCGCTCTTATGCAGAGTCTTGGGATAATGTAGGTTTAATGGTGGGCGATCGGAATGCAGTTGTTACAGGTGTAGTGACTACGTTAGATGTAACAGAAGAGACCGTAGAATATGCTATTGAACAGAATTGTAATCTAATTATTAGTCATCACCCATTGATTTTTAAAGGTTTGAAACAATTATCCTACGATACAGTACAAGGGCGCATGATCAATCGCTTGATTCAACATAAGATTGCCGTATATAGTGCTCATACAAATCTTGATATTGCACCAGGCGGTCTCAATGATATGTTGGCGAAACAATTGGGCCTCACAGATATTAAGGGCTTTATTAAAACTGGTGAAGAGGCGCTCTATAAGTTGACCACCTTTGTACCTGAAAGCTCGGCTGATGCGGTTCGTTTGGCGATGGGCGATGCAGGGGCAGGCCGAATTGGTAATTACGAGTATTGCAGTTTCAGTATCCATGGTGAAGGGCGCTTTGTTGGCAATGAAGATTCTCATCCTGTCATTGGAACAGCTGGTGCGTTGACAGTGGCTCCTGAGGTACAAGTAAATGCTATAGTCGATGGTACGCATTTTAGCGAAGTCGTAGCGGCTATGAAATCAGCTCATCCGTATGAAGAGGTGGCTTATGAGGTTTTAAATATAGTTGAGCCTACTAGTTCAACTCAATATCTAGGCCGGGTAGGTCGCTTGCCTAATGCATTAAACTTAGAATCTTTCCGTGAATGGGTACAAGAGGCATTGCCTGATGCTAATATTCGCTTTGCCGGTATTGCGCCAGAAACAATTCAATCCATTGCGCTATGCTCCGGAGCAGGTGCTGAATTTATTAAGGATGCTGCTAGATTACATGTAGATGCCTATATCACAGGTGATGTGAAGTATCATGAGGCGCAAATGGCTAAGGAGTTGGGTTTGCTCGTAGTTGATGCGGGTCATTTTGGAACTGAGTCTATAGTGGCGCGTGGTTTGTGTGACTATTTAATCTCTGTAGGATTTACTGTTCCTGTGAAAGCTTTTACAGAACAAAATGATTTCTTCTTTGTGTAATGATGCATTTTCTTGCAACAAATTGTTAGCTATGATAAACTGAATTGAAGCAAGTATGAAAGACGATTGCGAGTCTATAAGACTCGAGGAAAGTCCGAGCTCCATAGGGCAGGATGCCAGATAACGTCTGGCGAGGGTAACCTTAGGGAAAGTGCCATAGAAAAGGAAACCGCCACGTAAGTGGTAAGGGTGGAAAGGTGAGGTAAGAGCTCACCAGCAGTCTGGTAACAGGCTGGCTCGGTAAACCCCATCCGGAGCAAGACCGAATAGGGAAGGGTTAAGGGTGGTCCCGCCTACCTTCCGGGTTGTGTCGCTCGAGCGTGCAGGCGACTGTACGCCTAGAAAGATAATCGTCACTGCGCAAGTGGAACAGAACTCGGCTTATTGATTGCTTGCTTCTATATTTAACATATAATTGATAGTATATAAGATTGTAGATCTTTGTTAGGAGAACTTCATGGCAATTACAGCAATTACTAGTGTACAAGAATTTGATGAGAAAGTGCTTGGCGCTAAAGGTTTAGCTATTGTTGATTTTTGGGCTGGTTGGTGCGAACCTTGTACCGTTATGCGTCCAGAGATTGAAGATGTAGCAGAGCGTTTAAAAGGTCAAGTAGAATTCTTTAGTGTTGATGCAGAAGATAAAAATCTTCGCGGTATTTTGTTAAAAGAAGATGTTGATGGTATTCCATCTTTAGTATTCTTCCGAGATGGCAAAATGCTTGATTCCCTTGTGGGCTATAAAAAAGCGGATGTGCTTGAGTCCCTAATCAAGGAAGTTATCTAATTTATTGATAACTATTAATTCGTAATAAATAAAATAAGGCTGTATATAAGAAAAATAAATTTCTTGTATACAGTTTTTTTGCTTAAATTTTATAGTTTTCACAAATATTAAGTGATATAATAAAATAGTAAAAATATGATTGTTATCATAGCAGTTGAACTTCGTCAAACAGATAGAGTGAGCTTATAAAAATGATTTCTATCATAATCGTTGTAGTTTATTAAGTAATATCCATATATTGCGCAAAGTTGTTGTAAGGAGGCTATATTCCATGAAGAATCGTATAAATAGTTTGTGGACACTCTTCCAAGAGCGCCGTTTGAGTCGACGCACATTTATGAAATCCTGTGTAGCACTCACCGCTATTTTAGGCTTACCACCAACGATGTTAGACACCGTTGTTAAGGCTGCTGAAACAACTGAATTGCCTACGGTAATTTGGCTACATGGTCATGAATGTACTGGTTGTAGTGAATCTTTCATTCGTTCATCCTCTCCATTCACATCTGATGTTATTTTGAACATGATTTCTCTTGAATATGATGATACTTTGTCTGCTGCCTCTGGTGCACCATTAGAGGAACATCTAGAAAAAATCATCAAAGAAAAAGCTGGTAAATACATCTTGGCCGTTGAAGGTGGTGTGCCACTTGACGAAGATGGTGTTTACTGCACTGTAGGTGGTCGCACATTTAAACAATCTTTGTTAGAAGCGGCTAAAGGTGCTGCAGCAATCATCGAATATGGTTCTTGTGCTTCTTGGGGCGGTATCCAAGCGGCTAAACCAAATCCAACAAATACAGTATCTGTATCTTCTGTTGTATCTGGTAAACCAATTATTAAAGTTCCTGGCTGTCCTCCGATTCCAGAGGTTATGACTGGTGTAGTAATGCACTATGCATTATTCGGTCAAATTCCGCCTCTTGATGCACAAGGTCGTCCTAAACAATTTTATGGCAATCGTATTCACGATACATGCTACCGTCGTGCCTTCTTTGACTCTGGTTTATTCGTTGAAAAATTCGACGATGATGCATCCAAATCTGGTTGGTGCTTGTACAAAGTAGGTTGTCGTGGACCTCAAACATATAATTCTTGTGGTAACTTGCGTTGGTGGAATGGTTTATCCTATCCAATTCAATCCGGTCACGGCTGTATTGGTTGCTCTGAAAAGGGCTTCTGGGATAATGACGTATTCTATAAACGCTTACCTGACATTCCATTAGCAAATACCATTACAACTGCTGATACAATTGGTACTGTAGCTGCTGTTGGCGCTACTACAGCGGTTATTGCGCATGGTGCTGCAACCCTTATTCGCAATAAATATCTTGATATTCAAGAGGAAAAACGCTTGAAAGAACAAGGTTTATGGGATGAAACGAAGCATAATAATGGAGGAGGTCACTAATGAAACGCGTAGTAGTAGATCCGATTTCCCGTATTGAAGGTCATTTACGGGTAGAAATAAAAGTTGATGAAGCGAGTGGTAACGTAGAGGACGCATTGTCTTCTGGTACTGCTTGGCGTGGTATCGAGCTCGTTGCAAAAAACCGTGACCCTCGTGATTTATGGGCCTTTGTACAACGTATTTGTGGCGTATGTACAACAACACATGCGTTAGCATCTTTACGTGCTGTAGAGGATGCATTAGGAATTACGATTCCTAAGAATGCGAACTATATCCGCAATATTATGCATAGCTCTTTAGATGTACATGACCATATCGTGCATTTCTATCACTTACATGCTCTTGACTGGGTTAGCCCTGTAGCAGCGCTTAGTGCAGATCCTGCGAAGACAGCTCAATTACAAAATGAAATTTTAACAACCTATAATGTAGGTGGCTTGGCACCAGCTGAAACGGCATCTAAAGACTCTGCATACCCTAAAGAGTTCCCTAAAGCGACTACTGCATATTTTGCAGCGATACAACAAAAGGTTAAGAAGATTGTTGAATCTGGTCAGCTGGGCATTTTCGCTGCTCAATGGTGGGATCATCCTGATTATAATTTGTTGCCACCAGAGGTTCATTTGATGGCCGTATCCCATTACTTGAATATTCTTGATCGTCAACGTGATATCGTAATTCCTCACGTTGTATTTGGTGGTAAAAACCCTCACCCGCATTATGTTGTAGGTGGTATGCCATGTTCCATTTCTATGAATGATATGAATGCGCCTATCAATACAGCACGTCTTGCTGCGGTAGAAGAATCTATTGCATTAGCCAAAGATTTGGTAGATAACTTCTATTTGCCAGATCTTTTAGCAATTGGCAAGATGTACGTAGAAAAAGGCATGATTGATGGCGGTGGCCTTGCGAAAAAACGGGTTATGTCTTATGGTGACTATCCTGATGATACTTATACAGGTACTTCCAATGGTGATTACCATAAAAAATGTATCGTTCGCTCTAATGGTGTAGTAGAGAACTTTGCATTAGGTGTAGATAAAGCTACATTTATCCCATTGGAAGGTAAGGACTTCATGGATCCTCAATACCTTAGTGAAGAGGTTGACCATTCTTGGTTCACATACCCAGATGGTACGAAAACACTTCATCCTATTGATGGTGTTACAGATCCTAAATTCACAGGTCCTAAATCTGGTACAAAAGAAAAATGGGAATTCCTTGATGAAGATAAAAAATACTCTTGGATTAAATCTCCAACTTTCAAAGGTAAAGCTGCAGAGGTTGGTCCATTAGCTAAATATATCGTTGTATATACAAAAGTTAAACAAGGTATTATTAAAGAACCTACTTGGGCAGAAGCTATGATTGTTCGTCAAATCGATACAGTATCCCAAGTATTAGGCGTACCTGCACATGTATGGATGACAACTATGGTAGGTCGTACAGCATGTCGTGGTCTTGACGCACAAGTGGCGGCAAATATTAGCCAATACTTCTTTAATAAACTTGTATCCAATATCAAAAATGGTGATACTGCAGTAGCAGATATGACTAAGTTTGAACCAAATACATGGGAAAAAGATGCAAAAGGCGTTGGCCTTGTAGATGCTCCTCGTGGTGGTTTGGGCCACTGGATCCACATCAAAGATGGTCGCTCTGCAAACTATCAATGTATTGTACCGTCTACATGGAATGCATGTCCTAAGACTGCAGCTAATGAACATGGTGCGTACGAAGATGCCATGATTGATACAAAAGTAAAAATTGCAGATAAACCACTTGAGATTTTGAAGGTTATTCACTCCTTCGACCCATGTCTTGCATGTGCAACCCATTTATACAATAAAAAAGGCGAAAAAATCGTTTCCGTCAATACTGATGCATTGTGTAAATAAAGGGTGGTGGGCTTATGTTAATACATACTGACAAAAAGGCGTACGTCGTATTTAGCTTATGGCTGCGCATCTTCCACTGGACTATGGTACTTAGCGTAACAGCTTTATTCTGGACGGGTCTATATATTGGTGACCCAGGTTTTGCTGCCATAACAGGCAATCCGGAGCCAACCTTTGCAATTGATGGTTGGTTCTCCATGGAAACTATGCGCCGAATTCATTTTGGTGCGGGCGCAATTTTAACATTCTCCTTTATTTTCCGTATTGCCGCAGGTTTCTTTAACCGTGGTGATAGATTATTACCTAAATTCCGTCAAAAGCGATATTGGTATGGTCTTAAAGAAACTACATTACACTATTTGATGATTCCTCAAAAACATGAACATCATTGGATTCGTAACTCCTTGGCGAGAACTGCGTATTTAATGGTGTATATCATGTTCTTCTTTGAAATCGTTACAGGTGCTACCATGTACTCCATGATAGATCCGAATGGCTTCTTAGGTACTCTTTTGTCTCCTTTAGTGGGCCTATTTGGTGGGGAATATAATATTCATATAATCCATCATTACATTGCATGGGGCTTTTTATTCTTCACTATTGTTCATGTGTACATGGCATTCCGAGAAGACGTTATGGAGGAATCTGGTGAGGTATCAGCTATGGTTTCTGGCATGAAATACTATGCTCACGATCCAATCGATATTGAGGACCTCAATGGTAAACGCAGTCGTGGTGAACGTATTGATAAACCATCCTTCACTACGTATCGACCAAGCAATCCTGACGATCCTAAAGAAAGAGAATTAAAGAATGATGACTGATACAAGTACTGAATTCATCAGTGGCTTGGAACAATACGCGGACTCTGAGGGTCCGCGTATTGATTTAAGTAGCCTTTATGATGATGGAAATAATGAAATTGTTCTGCTTGGAGTAGGGAATATATTACTTACCGATGAAGGGCTTGGAGTACATGTTGTAAAAGACTTAAAAGAGTCTTTTACTTTTACACCTGCCATTACCATTATTGATGGTGGCACTATGGGGATGGAATTACTGACCTATATGAGAGGTATGAAGAAAATTCTCCTTGTAGATGCCATTAATGGTGGGAAAGTCCCTGGGACTGTGTATGAATTTCCTCATAAAGAATTAGAACAATACTTTACAGAACATATTTCTGTACATGAAGTAGGAATGCAGGATATACTGCGTATTCGTGCCATTCAAGAGGATCCATTAGAGGATGCTGTTGTTATTGGAGTCGAGCCCGAGTCTTTGGATATTGGCTTTGAACCTAGTACAGTTGTTCAACGTGCTTTGCCAGAGGTAAAAGAACGTGTTTTAAACGTCTTACGTGAATGGGGTATAACGGTAGGGCCTAAAGAATAAGTATAAAATTTATTGTATGACGGCAATACACCCTAAATAGGAGTATTTATGATTGAAAATTATAATAATGTTTGCGCTGTATTGAATGAGTTGCGTTTAGCTCTTAAAAATTTGCGTGAGACCGGTGAGACTTATTCTATTTATATTGAAAAAACAGGTCTTACAGAAGAAGAGCAAGTAGAGGTATTAGAAACGCTTGGTCGGGGTCATATTACGATTATCTTTAAAGAAACTGATCAGCCTGTGGAATGGTATGAATCACAATTTTCAGGTATTTGGATTGGCACCTATAAAAATGGTCGCGATGATTCAATTTTACATACTGTAGAGGTTGCTAAGTATCCAGTTGTGGCTGGTGCCTACATAGAAGATATGGAAATGGCTGAGGAAGATCTACAATCTTGGATTGATGCTGCTGGACTATAGCAAAAGAGACCCTTCCTAGGGTCTCTTTTTAGGTGGACTTGATTCGAGTCATCGTTAAACATATGAAATAATATTATTATAGAAAGTCTCTTTGATTTTTGAATATTTCATTAAAAATAAGAAGATATAGATAAAATTGTGGGGTTGAATTAATAAAATTACTAGTTTTTATATGAGAATAAAATGAAATCAAGCTCTTTTGGGACGTTTTAAGTTAAAAATACATTTGTAATTTTGATTAATAATCTATAGAATTAGTAATAATCAATATTCCTTAATATATAGGTGAAATAAAAATAATTTATAATTGGCTTAATTGAGTATAAAATCAAATAAATAGATAGATTATTAATTTGTTATACTTATATATAAGCTAGATGAAGTGGATTTTCACTGGTTTGCTAAAGAATGGCTTATTTACTGGGTTCATAGATATAATTGGACCTATTGTTAACCTTGGGCATTTGCCTTAATTTACTAATTAACATAAAATATGTGAGTAAAATACTTTGGAGGATTTATGTTACTTTCTATTGTTGTGCCTGTATATAACGAAGAGGAAAATATAGCGACATTTTATAAAGCTGTAACTGATGTTATGTCAGGTTTCACGTATGATTATGAACTAATCTACGTAGATGATGGGTCTAGTGATTCGTCGGCTATGATATTACGTGAAATTGCATTCAATGATAAACATGTCAAAGTGTTATTGTTGGCTCGTAACTTTGGGCATCAGACAGCACTTACATGTGGGCTTGATTACGCTCAAGGCGATGCAGTTATTACAATGGATGGTGATATGCAGCATCCACCGGCATTGATCCCAGAACTGATTCGGTTGTGGGAATCGGGGTACGATGTGGTGCGCACCATACGCGATTCAACTGATGACGCTAGTTGGGCTAAATCTTTTACGTCTAAGTATTATTACAAACTTATGAACAAAATGGCCGATGTTCCTATTGTTGAAGGTGGATCTGATTTCCGCCTCATGAATAGTAAAGCATTGGGCACGTTGAAACGATTCAGAGAACATGGTCGATTCTTGCGCGGTATTGTTGGTGCCTTAGGGTACAGACAAGCGGAGTTGCACTTTGTAGCACCACCTCGTTTTGCGGGGGTCTCAAAGTTTAGTGTGCGCAAGATGATTCGATTTGCTCTCGATGGGGTAACAGCCTTTTCTAGGGTGCCTTTACGGGCCGCCTTGTATGTAGGTGTACTCTGTGGGGGAATGAGCTTTTTGCTCATCTTACATCTTTTGTATGTATATCTTACAGGACAAGCCTTGAATGGGTGGACTACCTTGGGCGTATCAATCTTGTTCATTGGAGGAATTCAACTCGTCGGACTGGGAATAATTGGCGAGTATGTAGGTCGTATTTTTGAAGAGGTGAAGCAACGGCCTTTGTATTGGGTTAAGTCTGCTATAAACTTTGAAGGGCATGAAGAGGCTCCGTTACTCGGACCAAGTAGTGCCGATATTTTTATGGCATCTGAGACTTATACTAACAAAAGCAAAGAAGACTAGCTGTATTTGTGAATGCAAATAAATAGACGGTTAGTATATTTTGAATAAATAACTTACTTTAAAAGTTTTTTAGAAAGGAAGAATATGAAGTCAAAATATAGTAAGGTTAAAATAACGGCATTAACATTAACTTTTGTGTGTGCCACAACAGCCATGGTTGGCGCAACAACATTACAATATGGTGATAAGGGCAAAAGTGTTACAGCGGTTCAACAACAACTAATTAAACACGGCTATAATGCTACAGACAAAAATGGTGTATATGGTAAGGAAACGAAATGGGCAGTTCGTCTGTTCCAACAAGATCGTGGCCTTCCAGTGGACGGTATCGTAGGTCCTGCTACATATAACGCATTGATGGGTGCTCCTCGTTCTACGAAGGCAGTATTGACTCAAAATGCAGCGACTAAAGCAGTAGCAACGAAATCCGCTTTCACAAACAGTAACGCGACATCTCGTCGTATTGCTGGTCAATCCATTAATGGCAAAAATGTTAAATTAAATAACATTAAGAAGAATGAAACGCCTAGCAGCATTAATGCAATCTTGGCAGAGGCTGACAAATACCGTGGTGTACCATATGTATTTGGCGGTACTACTCCAAGTGGTTTTGACTGTTCTGGTTACGTTAAATATGTATTCGAAAAACAAGGTATTTCCTTACCTCGTTTAGCGGATGAGCAATATAACGTAGGTGTTGAAGTTTCTCGTGCGAACTTGAAAGCAGGGGATTTGGTATTCTTCGAAACATATGAGCCAGGTCCATCTCATTCCGGTATTTATATTGGCGATGGCAAGTTCATCAGTGCCACTTCCAGTAGTGGTGTTGCAGTAGCAGACCTTGATACTGGCTATTGGGGCGAACGCTACATCGGCGCAAAACGCGTTGTACGTTAATTTAATAACTAGCTATAAAAGAGGCTATACGAATCAATTGAGTTTTGTTGACTTGTATAACCTCTTTTTTTATTTTCTGCGATTTAACTAGTATTGACTAGATTTAATCCTTCGTATCTCTTGCTAATAAATATGGATTAAAATGTATATCTTTAATCGTCTGATTAAATTACTGTGAAAGTGCGTAGATTCCGCATAATCTCAATGTTTTTAATAGATTTTATATCGTTTTTGCGTTATAATGAAGAGTAAATAATTTTAGGAGGAATATACACATGAAGGGTAATGAACTGCGTCAAGCATACTTGCAGTTTTTTGAAAGCAAAGGACATTTAAAATTAGATAGTTTTTCTCTAATACCAGAAAACGATCCATCTTTATTATTGATTGGGGCAGGTATGGCGCCATTAAAGCCTTTCTTTACAGGTAAATTGGTACCTCCTTGTCGACGTATTACAACATGTCAAAAAAGTATGCGTACTGGTGACCTTGAGAACGTAGGTCGTACAGCACGTCACCATACATTCTTTGAAATGCTCGGTAATTTCTCTTTCGGGGACTACTTCAAAAAAGAAGCTATTCATTGGGCTTGGGAATTTTTAACTGAGGTTATTAAACTCGATAAAAATAGATTATATGTTACTGTATATCCAGATGACCAAGAGGCATATGATACATGGCATAATGATTGTGGTGTAGATGAAAGCCACATCTCTCGCTTAGAAGATAACTTCTGGGAAATCGGTGAAGGTCCATGTGGTCCAGACAGTGAAATCTTCTTTGACCAAGGTCCTGAACATGGTTGTGATGACCCTAATTGCGCACCAGGCTGTGATTGCGATCGCTACTTAGAGATTTGGAACCTTGTGTTTACTCAATTCAATAAAATGCCAGATGGCACATATGAGCCATTGCAACATAAGAACATCGATACTGGTGCCGGTCTTGAACGATTGGCTTCCGTATTACAAGGTTGCAGAACTAACTTTGAAACCGATTTAATTTTCCCAATCATCGAAGCTACTGCAAAACGCGCTGGTGTTACTTATAATGAGAACCCAAACACAGATGTATCTTTGAAGGTTATCGCCGACCATGCTCGTGCTGTAACAGCATTGATTTCCGATGGTGTATTACCATCTAACGAAGGTCGCGGTTATGTATTGCGTCGTATCTTGCGCCGTGCCGTACGCCATGGTCGCTTGCTTGGCATTGAAGGCATCTTCTTAACTCCACTTATTGATGTAGTTGTGGAGATTCTCGGCCCAGGCATTACATCTATTGCTGAGAAACAAGACTTCGTTAAACGAGTGGTTCAAAACGAAGAGGAACGCTTTAACCAAACCTTGGAACAAGGTCTTGAGCTATTAAACTCCTTGATCGATACATTAGCTGCTGAAAAGGCAACTGTAGTTCCTGGTTCTGAAGTATTCAAACTATATGATACATATGGATTCCCTTGGGAATTAACAGAAGAAATCGCTTCTGAACGTGGTTTTACAATCGATTATGAAGGCTTTGAGGCTGCTATGAAAGAACAACGTGAACGCGCTCGTGAAGCTCGTGTAAAAGAAGATGCGAAGGTGGCAACACCAGACATTACATTCTTGAAAGACGAAGAGCTTCTTGAAGATGAAACCGTAAAAGAATCTTCTGTATTGATGGTAGGTAAAGGTGCTGAACGTTTACAAACAGCTGCTGACGGCGATGAAATTACTATCATCGTACGTACGACTCCATTCCATGCAGAAGGGGGCGGTCAATTAGGTGATACAGGCTTTATCGTAGGCCCAATGGGTAAGGTAGAGGTTCATAACACTAAACGTTTACCAGAAGGCACTGTATACCATATCGGTACTGTTGTAGAAGGCTCCATCTCTGAAGGCGAAGATATAGCTCTTGAAGTAGATACAAACCGTCGTTCTGCGATGGCTCGTAACCATACAGCAACTCACTTATTACATGCAGCTTTGAAACAAATCTTAGGCGACCATGTAAACCAAGCTGGTTCTTTAGTAACTCCAGATTACTTGCGTTTCGACTTTACTCATTTCTCCCCTGTAACACAAGAAGAACTTGACCAAATTGAAGCTCTTGTAAACGATGAGGTACTTAAAGCAACTGATCTTGCTATTGCTGAAATGTCCATGGACGAAGCAAAAGAAAAAGGGGCTATGGCACTCTTTGGTGATAAATATGGCGACGTAGTTCGCGTTGTAGAGGTTCCGGGCTTCTCCGTTGAATTATGTGGTGGTTCTCATGTGGGCAATACGGCATTCGTTGGTTCCTTCCGATTAACATCTGAAGCTGGTATTGGTTCTGGTGTACGTCGTATTGAGGCTATTACAGGCCGTGCAGCTCTCGATGCAGCAAAACAAGATCGTTTGACTATCGAACGCATGGCTGGCGAGCTTAAAACTAAAGCGCCTCAAGTAGAGGAACGCTTACATCAAGTATTGGCGGAGGCCAAAGAAACAGCAAAAGAATTAGAACAAATTCGTAAAGAAGTTTCTGCTGCGGGTGCTGCCGATATCATTGCTGGTAAAGTTATGGTAGGTGATGTAGAGTTTGTAGCGGCTGCTGTAAAAGCATCCTCTATTGATGAACTACGCGACTTAGCTGATATGGGGCTTGATAAATTAAATGGCTCTGGCGTAGTACTTGTAGGTGCTGTTATGGGCGATGACAAGGTAAACTTTGTATGTAAAGTATCCAAAGATGTCGTTGCTAAAGGTGCAAAAGCTGGTAATATCGTTAAAGCGGCTGCTCAAGTAGCTGGTGGTAATGGCGGTGGTCGTCCAGATATGGCACAAGCAGGCGGTAAAGAGCCAGCTAAATTGATGGAAGCATTAAAAGCTGGTGGTGAAGCATTAGCATCTATGTTACAATAGGCATATAATTTTATAATTATATTTGTATCTGTCATAGAATTTTTTTATGATGCATAAAAAGTTACTGACGATGTACTATTGATTCAAGTATAATAGTAGGCGAGGTTTCACTTTTACCAGTGAGACCTGGCGATGTAATAAAAAGGAGGGATACGATGAAAGTTTCAGATGAAACCATGTTATTC
>NZ_CALLVP010000149.1 GCF_938010505.1 uncultured Veillonella sp.
GTTCTTTTTAGTGATTAAATTCACAGGGAAAATGTATGAATACTATGCTATAATAAATAGATAATTGTAGAACTATTTTCGGTACTTTTACCAAAATGAGAATTCTCAGTTTAAATTTACAATTATATGTTTATATAAAGTTATGTATATATGGTATATTCCCATAAGAAGGGAAGGGCTAGATGGCAGACGGAAAAATTATTGCTATCTCCATTAGTGAGAGAAAAGGACAAAAGAAACATAATATAGAAACTGCTAATCTCATTGTAGATCATGGGATGGAAGGCGATGCACACGCAGGTAATTGGCACCGCCAAATCAGCTTGCTTGGCATTACGAGTATTGATCATATGCGGGCACAAGGGGCAGATGTCAAACCTGGTGATTTTGCAGAGAATATCACCGTTGAAGGCATGGTGCTTTATGAATTAGCGGTAGGTACCCAATTACAAATGGGAGCTGATGTAATTCTTGAAATTACACAAATTGGCAAGGAATGCCATCATGGTTGTGAAATCATGAAACAAGTTGGCTCTTGCATTATGCCTACACAAGGCATCTTTGGTAAGGTTCTTAAAAACGGCACGATTCGCGTAGGTGATGAAGTATCTATTATTAAATAATTTTGAATTGGTAAACGAGGTGTGTTATGAAAGACGCATGGGGCCGTACAATTGAATATGTACGTCTGTCGCTGACAGATGCGTGTAATTTTTGTTGTCCCTACTGTCGACCTGCAGAAATTACGCCTCAAAGTCAAACACAACTATTGTCTGTTAATGAGTGGATGATAATATTAGGAGCTTTCCATCATATTGGTGTGAAAGCAGTACGCCTCACAGGTGGTGAGCCATTACTCTATCCTCATATTGAAGAGCTACTAAGTCGTATCAAAGAATCAGGTTGGTTTGAAGATATCTCTATGACTACCAATGGTAGTTTATTAGCCTCTCGAGCGCAACGGTTGAAAAAACTTGGCTTAAATCGTGTGAATATCAGTTTGGACTCTCTTGAAAGTGAAGCCTTTGCTACCTGTGTAGGTAAAGATGGTCAACTTGAGTCTGTGCTAGATGGCATACGTAGTGCTATTAATGCTAACTTTAAATCCGTTAAGATTAATACCGTTTTATCTCGTTATTGGTCTGATGATGAAGTTAAGGCTTTGTTGCAGTATGTAGAAAAATGGCCTGTTGTATGGCGGTTCATTGAATACATGCCGTTTCAAGGTGACGCATTCCATGGCCCTACCTTTGATGAATGGAAGGCTCAATTAGAACGCGTTAGTGGCGGATCTCTCACAGAGGTTCATTCTGTTTATGGCTTTGGACCAGCTACATATTTGGCACTACCTAGTGGTAAGGTTGTGGGCTTTATTTTTTCTATGTCTCATAGTTATTGTGATACCTGCAATCGTGTGCGCCTTACATCTGATGGCCAAATGCGATTGTGCTTGTTGCGAGATGATGAGGCTGACCTTGTATCGCTCGTGCGCAATGGTGCCTCAGAAGAGGCTTTAGCTAAGCATATCGAACGTGCTTTACAACGAAAACAAGAACGACATGATGGTATAGGCATGGAGCAACCAGAACGACCAATGTGGCGAATCGGAGGGTAGTATGGGATTTTTTGATTTTTTAAAACCAAGATCAAAGGAACATATTGAAGCATGTTGGCCGGGCGGAAAGATGCTTCAAGTCCATATAGAGTATGATACACAAGAGTCTGTATTTACCTATTTTGGTCGCTATGGTTTACAATTTACTGTTCCTAAGGCTAACTTAACGGATATTATTGTTAAAGAAGTAAGCCGCACTCACAGTGTGCTTCAACTATATAGTGGTGAAGACTGCGTAGGAACAAGTGATTTGTTACCTACAGAGGCATGTAATACCATGAAGGATTGGGTGTTACAATATTAATAATATGAATGTAGCTGTTTTATAGGAGTGTAATTAATATTCTTTACATTCCTATAAAATAGGCATATAATAAGTCATGTCATGGACCACTAGCTCAGCTGGCAGAGCACCTGACTCTTAATCAGGGTGTCCAGGGTTCGAACCCCTGGTGGTCCACCAGAGTAAAGAACTCACATTTGGTGTGAGTTCTTTTTTTGTAAATAATTTTTATTTACCTTTTATATATCTTTTTAGACTTTACATATTTATTTACATGGTTAATATACGTTGTGATTTAATCTTATCTTTTTCTAAATGAGTAGTCATTGCTGTAATTAAGTTTATGAATTTTGACATTAATAGGATACGACATTGATACAATATAATATATTTTATAGACAGTAAAATTATAATAGCTTATGATGGCTGTATAATAGTTTTTCTCATTAGGAGGTACCAAATGGCAGTAGATGTTTCTAGAACACAAGATGTGTATAAAGATGCTGGCCAAAGTGTCAACTTCACTACTTTGTTATTAAATCGTAAAGATCATGAGTCAGAACTTGAAGTGATTCAAGATATGGCAGATAGAATCCAAGCAATTAAACGTTCTGTCAGCATTCGTGCTAACAATTCTGGTTTAGCTATTGCTTTTGGTTTTAGCCGTAAAGCATGGGATTATTTATTCCCTAATGCACCAGTACCAAAAGAATTAGAAGATTTTACTGGCATTAAAGGGGATAAACAAGACGTACCTGCTGTACCAGCTGATTTGTTCCTCCATGTTCGTTCTAATGATGAGTCTGTGACATATACTGTTGTAGACCAAATTATGGGGTTCTTACGTCCTATTACATCTGTGGTAGATGAAACTCATGGCTTCCATTATGAACAAGGTCGAGCTATCATCGATTTCGTAGATGGTACAGAAAACCCTGTAGGTGAAGAGGCTGTAGAGTGGGGCGTTATCGGTGATGAAGATCTTGAATTCACAAATGGCTCCTATGCATTTGCTCAAAAATATATTCATGATTTAGATGCGTGGCGTGAACTTCCTACTGAAATGCAAGAAAGCTTTATAGGTCGTCATAAATTTAGTGATATTGAATTAGATGATGATAAAAAAGATCCAGCTGCTCATACAGTAGTTGCTCAAGATAATCGTGATGATGAAGAACATAAAATCGTTCGTATGAATGTGCCGTTTGCACAACCAGGCCAAGGTGTACGTGGTACATACTTTATCGGGTATGCTCGTTACTGGGATGTAACGAAAACAATGCTTACTAATATGTTTACTCAAAATGATAAGTTGTTAGACTATTCTAAACCGATTACAGGCATGTTATTCTTCATTCCATCCCTTGATACATTAGATGCGATAGCAGAAGGTGAACTATAATCGATTTGAACTTATAGGTATTGCCAACTTCAATATTCCTAAAATAGGTCAAATAACAGGCTAATTACATTCGTTAAATCTTAATAATATATTATTCTATAGAAAGCGCCCCAAGTGGGCGCTTTTATGCTATAATAAATCTATTAAACTCGTAAAAATCCATTGTAGTTATGAATGAGGTATTCCATGAATTATACTAGCACCCGCGGTACCGTTGCGGTAAATGAAACATATGCATTGTTGCACGGCTTAGCAGAGGATGGTGGTCTATATGTACCATCTTTATTTCCTACGAACTGCTTGACTTACAATGATGTAAAAGATAAAAACTACCAAGAGGTAGCAGCCGTTGTTTTAACGAAGTTGTTTCCATGCTTTTCAGAAGCTCATTTAAATGAAATGATCAACTCTGCTTACTGCGATGCTAATTTCAGCACCCGCGATATTGCACCATTACACTCTTTATTAGAAAAGGTTTCTGTATTGGAATTGTTCCATGGCCGCACACAAGCTTTCAAAGATATGGCTTTGTCCTTATTCCCATATCTGTTAGTGGCAGCTAAAGAGGCGGAAGGTGAGAAAAAAGAGGTTCTTATCTTAACGGCTACTTCTGGTGATACTGGTAAAGCGGCACTTGAAGGCTTTAAAGATGTACCTGGTACTCATATTCAGGTATTCTACCCAACTGATGGAGTTAGTCCTATGCAAGCGGAACAAATGCAAAAACAAGAAGGGGCGAATGTCAATGTCACCGCTATTCATGGCAACTTTGACGATGCTCAACAATTCTTGAAACGCCTCTTTGTTGATAAAGCAACTGCAGAAGAAGTCGCTGAAAAAGGAGTTATGTTCTCTAGTGCAAACTCTATCAATATTGGTCGCTTAGCTCCACAAGTGGTTTACTATGTAAATGCCTATGCTGAACTGGTTGCACAAGGTGCAATCCACGAAGATGAAGCTTTCAACGTTGTAGTTCCTACAGGTAACTTCGGTAATATCTTGGCTGCTTACTATGCTAAAAAAATGGGTATTCCTATCGGCAAATTGATTTGTGCATCTAATCAAAATAACGTACTTACTGACTTCTTTGAAAACGGTACCTACGATATGAACCGCCCGTTCTATACGACAATTTCTCCATCTATGGATATTCTTGAGTCCTCCAACTTTGAACGATTCTTGTACTATATATCTGGTGAAGATAGCGAACGTACAGCGGGTTGGATGAAAAATCTTAAAGCCACAGGTAAATTAACTGTTAACCAAGAAGAACTAAAACGCGTTAAGGCAACCTTTGCTGGTGCCTACGTTGATGATGAAGAAACAAAAGCAATCATTGAACAAGTATATAATTCTTACGGTTATGTAATGGATCCTCATACGGCGGTTGCTATGGGGGCGTATATGAAGGAGTTGGAGAAGCATCCTGAAGATGGCGCTCGTCATACAGTGATTGCATCTACAGCACATCCATTTAAATTTCCTACACCAATCTGTGAGGCATTGGATATCAGGGTGGGCGATACTCCTTATGAAAGCTTAGATAATATTTCTGCTGTAACGGGTGTTGCCTTCCCTAAACAATTGGAAGCGTTACAATCTAAACTATTGCGCTTTACAAAAGCAATCGACAAAGAGACTATGAAACAAGAAATCTTAGACTTTGTAGATACATTCTCTAAATAATACAATGCCGCCTTTCATTAGAAGGGCGGCATATCTATATGTTTCTTATTGAGTAATCATTTTTTCATTAAATTAACATTCATAATATATAATATGAAATTTTGTTAGTATTTATTGATGTATCCATTATTTATAGAAACATGGGGTTATAATTATATAGAGAAATATAATTATAGGAGGGGCTATGGCTAAAAAGGGCCTTATATATGCATTGTTATCGGCACTTTTATTTAGTACGATGAATGTATTCGTAAAAATGTTAGGGACAAATATTCCACCTGGGGAGATCGCTTTTGCCCGTGGGTTCTTTGGGACTGTTGCGGTACTCATTATCATGTATGTGAAGGGAATCCGTTTTTCAAAAGAGGATAGGGGGCTCCTTGTCATGCGTGGCCTATATGGCGGTTTTGGTATGGTATGTAATTTTATCGCTTTGGTACACATAAAACTATCTGATGCAACAATTCTATTTCAGACGACAGGAATATTTGTTTTTATCTTTAGTGCTCTGTTTCTGAAGGAATCGATACCTAAAGGGGCTGGCAAATGGCTCGGAGTTATTTTGATTGCTGTCTTAGTCATGGTGAACCCTTTTAGTTATGAATCATTTTCTTGGTATGCCTTGGTGGCTATTTTAGGTGCTGCTCTAGCTGCGGCGGCTTATACGACGATACGAACTATTAGTAAACGCGGACAACATAGTAATTTTGAAATTATGGCCTATTTTATGATTACTGGTATGATTGCGGGCCTCGTCACTACAGAACAGCTCGTTATGCCTCAAGGTACAGACTGGCTCATTATCTTTGCTATCGGTGGTATCAGTGTAGTGGCTCAGTTTTTCTTGACTGGCGCCTTTGTTACGACCAATGCTGTAGTGGCTCAATTCTTGCAATACGTTGGCGTCTTTATTAGTTCCTTCTATGGGTTCTTAATCTTTGGTGAAAGCTTATCCATAGCAACAGTAGGAGCTGGTATTGCTATGTTTATATCCTCTGTCATGTTGGCGCGTCTTAAAGAACAGAGTGGTCCATTAAGAGAGGGCAAGGTTATAGAGGATAAAATTAAATAAATGTCGAATATATACAGTATCAGACTGTATATGACAGTGGGGGTGCTGATTACATTCGTGATTGGCACCTTTTTACATAAAAGATAAAATACAGGGATATTAGTTAGTGATTTATTGTAATGAAATATACTAGAGCTTTTTCATTTTGAAAGTAGCTACAGACGGAGGAGCTATGTATATAAAATGGATGCATATTGAAAACTATAGGAACTTAGCGGATGTAACGTTGAGCTTTCACAATGATATTAATTATTTTGTCGGTGAGAATTCGGTAGGTAAGTCTAATTTTCTAGATCTCTTAGAAATTATCATGGAGTGTCATGGTTTTATTGAAAGTGATTTTACGGATGTAAATAAGCCTATCCGCATTGATTTTGAAATATCTCTAGGTGAGTTAAATTATAAAAGCATGTATACTGCTGATGAGGGACCTACCTACCGTTTACGACTTGAACAAGTTGTACAAGAGGTATATCCACGATTATACAGAGTCACTGATGCAGGGATTGAGCCTATGCCGTTGTCTATGATTCGTCATGCTTTATATGTGTGTCATCGCGACACCTCAGAGCAGGAACTGTTTTCTATACCGTCCTCTATATATGTAGAATTAGGACAGCTATTACAAGCTTATGTGTCTCGATTAGAAATGCCTACTGATGATTTTCAGCGTGAAATTGTTAGTTTACGTAAGGATTTAGATCCTTACTGTATGCTCAATATTCAACATCTTGTAGAGGTATTGTCTACATCCTCCGCTATGGAACGTAAGTATTCTGCTGATAATGTACGATTGATTATGGCTGTGGCTCTCAAGATTTTGGCTCAAATTTATATGAAAGTGAGTAGTGCAACTACAAATTTAGAATCTTTACTTGTATATGATGCAAAGGGACACAAGTTTTTACCAATCTTTATAAGTGTGGATGAGCCAGAGCTACATTTAAGTCCGTATTTGCAACGGGCTGTGCTCAATTATTACCGTCAAATTGCAACTAATGAAAATGAAGAGTTTTTAGCATTGCTGCGAGATATTTTTAAAATAGATGGATTATTGGGACAGCTCTTTGTGGTTACTCACAGTACGGATGCACTAGTTGACGATTATCGTCATATTATTCGGCTTTATCGGGATGAAAATAATATGGTCTGTGCAGCGTGTGGAGTTACTTTCAATTTCCCTAAAGAGGTAGAGAAACACTTGATTATGCATTTTCCTGAGGCAAAAGAGGCTCTATACGCTCGGTGTATTATTATCGTAGAAGGGGAGACTGAGTACGGTAGCTTTACAGGCTTTGGTAAAAAATTAGGCGTGGACTTTGACTATTTTGGAATCTGTCTTATCAACGCTCGGGGCGAGTCCTCTATCAGTAAATTGCAAAAATTGTTTAATAGATTCTCTATTCCTACAGTAGCGCTCTATGATCGCGATGTAGAGGGAAAATATGCAAAAGCACATAGCAATATATTTTACACACAGGAAATTTGTTTTGAAATGGATTTTGTATCATATTTGCTTGCGATGCACAAGCGTTCCATAATGGATACCATTATTAAGGATATTATTGATGATGCTCGGCCAATGGTAACAAAGGATATGGCAAGGCGTGGTTATGCTAAATTAGGTATTACTAAAAGCCAAATTGTACAACGATGTTTACCAAATATTTCGGATCGTAAGTTGGATGATTTACATATCTATTACTTCTCTTGGTTTTATGCTAATAAAGGAGTAATTGTAGGGCGTCGTATAAGTCAATTTTTAGAAGCTTCTATGATACCTCCTGCGTTTATCGCCGTAATAGAGCGTGCTAAACTTCTTTCGCTGGGTTTAGGTTGATGGAGCCAATACATTATTACATCTAATTAATAGAGTCTAACCAAAGTTTTGTTAGACTCTATTTTTTAGGAGGTAACATAGCGTTTTAGAGTGTAGGCATAGGAAATATGGTGTAAAAAATACGCATAATAAGCGATTTATTACAATAATAGATAGAATTATGAAAAACTATATTAACTAAATTTTAAAAACTACATCGAAATTTCTTGACATCTTTTTATCTTTATTTTATGATTAGCACTGTTATTAATGCATTCTCAATTAAACGTATCTAGGAGTATGAAAATGAAAGACTTTTTAAATGACTTTAAAGCATTTGCTTTCAAAGGCAATATGATGGACCTAGCTATTGGTATGATTATTGGTGCTGCTTTCACAGCATTGGTTAATTCTGTTGTAAACAACCTATTCATGCCTGTTCTCAGTGTATTCACAGGTGGTATTGATTTTAGTAATTTGTACTTGCCATTGAGCACAGGTTCTAAAGATGCATTCATGGCTGGTGCTGATATTGCTACAGCTCGTGCAGCTGGAGCTGTATTGCCATATGGTACATTTATTACTGATTTGATTCAATTCTTGATTTTGGCATTTGTTGTATTCTTGATGGTTCGTGGTTTGGCTAAAATGATGAAATCTGCGAAAGAAGAGGAAGTTGCAGAAGCACCTGCAACGAAAGAATGTCAATTCTGTAAATCTGAAATCAATATCAATGCAGTTAAATGCCCTAATTGTACTGCAGATTTGAACTAATTCAAATTTAAATTATACATAAAAGGAGTGAGGTTTTGGCCTTACTCCTTTTTGTTGTATTACGTTAGCTTTCTAGTATAAAATATAATTATAATATATAGAATTTTTTAGGGAGGGATATACATGGAAAAGAAACCTCTAGTAGTAGTAAATGGACTGGTTCGCAAAGATGCGATTGCATATTTAAAAGAGCATGTAGATGTGCGCCAATGGACTGAAAAAACAGTGATGCCTCGTGAGGTACTGAAGGAATGGCTCATTGATGCGGATGGTTTGTGGTGTGTACGACCTTTAGATGTAGATGGTGATCTTGTAAAGAATGCGCCAAATTTAAAGGTTATAGCACAAGCGGCCGTAGGTTATGATAATATAAATATTGATGAACTAACAGCGGCAGGTATTCCTTATGGCAATACGCCAGGTGTTCTCAATGAAACGGTAGCAGAACTTGCATTTACGTTGATTGCCACGGCTAGTCGTCGTATTATAGAAAATGCTAACTTTGTAAAAGACGGTCGTTGGGCTCAAAGACCTTCTAATATTAAAGGCTTTGATTTGAGTCGTCGTACTCTTGGTATCATTGGCATGGGGGCTATTGGTGTATCTATTTCTCGTCGTGCCCGTGCATTTGGTATGACTGTTGTATATCATAATCGTAACCAACGTTTAGATGATAAGATTCATAAGACTACTTATATGGAGTTAGATGATTTATTAGCCACTAGTGACGTAGTATGCGTTATGGCTCCGTTGACAGATGAAACATATCATATGTGTGATGAAGCATTTTTCAAGAAGATGAAGAATACCGCTTTATTTGTTAATGTTGGTCGTGGACCTATCGTAGATACTGATGCACTTATCAATGCTCTTAAAACGGGTGAAATCGATTATGCTGCCCTCGATGTAACAGATCCAGAACCATTACCAGCGGATCATCCATTGTTAGATGTAGAAAATTGCCTTATTGTACCGCATATTGGTTCTTATACAGATCGAACTCGTTTAGATATGTCTATTTTGACAGCAGACAATATTATTGCTGGCGTTCATAAGAAACCTCTAAAGACTTGTGTAAATGAAGACGTAAACTACAAGAAACCACAAATGGATGTAGAGTCTGCATTGGAAGAGCTTAAAAAGGCTGGCGTTGATTTAGCTGATTTTGACTAAAATAACAAGACTTTAAAAGATATGCGGTTTTATACAAAATATGGTAAAATAAAAGAATATTTATCCTATGGAGGTAAGAACGTTGGAACATAAAGACATTGAAAAAAGTGTAGCTCCTGAAGAAGTTGTATCTGTTAATTTTATTGAAGCTATCATCAACAAAGATAACGAAACTGGCAAGTACGGTGGTCGTGTATTGACTCGCTTTCCACCTGAACCAAATGGTTATTTGCATATTGGCCATGCTAAATCTATCTGCCTTAACTTTGGTATTGGCAAGCAATACAATGGCTTAACAAATCTTCGTTTTGATGATACAAATCCAACAAAAGAAGATATTGAATACGTAAACTCCATTATGGAAGATGTAAAATGGCTAGGCTTTGAGTGGGCTGGTGAGGTTCGTTATGCATCCGACTACTTCGGTCAAATGTACGAATATGCTAAGAAGTTGATTACTCTTGGCAAGGCTTATGTAGATGACCAAACAGCAGAGGAAATTAAACAAACTCGTGGTGATTTCTCCACTTCAGGTATTAATAGTCCATACCGTGATCGTAGCGTAGAAGAAAACTTGGCTCTCTTTGAAGAAATGAAAGAGGGAAAATACGCTGATGGCGAAAAGGTATTACGTGCGAAAATCGATATGGCACATCCTAATATCGTTATGCGCGATCCTGTTATTTATCGTATTGTAAAAACAGAGCATCACAATACAGCTAATGAATGGGTAATATACCCTATGTACGACTATGCGCATCCTATTGAAGATGCTATTGAACGTATTACGCATTCTATTTGTACATTAGAGTTCGAAGTTCATCGTCCATTATACGACTGGGTGCTAGAGGACTGGGACGATACTGAAATTCCACAACAAATTGAGTTTGCTCGCTTAAATGTAACTAAAATGGTTATGTCTAAACGTAAATTGCGTGCTCTTGTTGAAGCTGGTCTCGTAGCTGGTTGGGATGATCCTCGTATGCCAACTATTTCAGGCTTGCGCCGTCGTGGTTATACTCCAGAATCTATTCGTGACTTCTGTGATCGTATTGGCGTAGCTAAAGCTGACAGCGTTGTAGATATTACGTTGCTTGAGTTCTGTATTCGAGAGGATTTAAAACTTAAAGCTACGCGCCCTATGGTTGTCGTGGATCCTGTGAAAGTTGTTATCACAAATTATCCGGAAGGCAAAACAGAACTTTGTACAATTGAAAATAATTCTGAAAATGAAGAACTTGGCAATCGTGAAGTTGTATTTGGTCGTGAAATCTACATCGAACGAAGTGACTTTATGGAAGAACCAGTTAAGAAATTCTTCCGTTTAGCACCAGGTAAAGAAGTACGCTTGAAAGGAGCTTACTTCATTACATGTACTGATGTTATCAAAGATGAAAATGGCAATATTACAGAAATTCATTGTACATATGATCCTGAAACTAAGAGCGGTAGCGGTTGTACACGTAAGGTTAAAGGCACATTGCATTGGGTTGAAGCATCTACTGCAGTAGATATCGAATCCCGTTTGTATGATTACTTGCTTAAAGACGATTCCGATGGTAAAGACTTCTTAGGTGACTTTAATCATGAGTCCTTGCAAGTGTTCAACAGTAAAGGTGAAGCAAGTCTTGCTACAACTGTACCAGGTGATCATTTCCAATTCTTGCGTCAAGGTTACTTTGTAACTGATAAAGACAGTACTCCAGAACATATTGTGATGAATCGTATTGTTGGCTTACGCGATAGTTGGGCTAAGGAACAAAAGAAATAGTATAACGCTTATTTTATATTACTATAATGTTAAAGAACCGCTCCTTGGTGGGCGGTTCTTTAACACTGGGTTATTACTATAAATACTATAATGAGAATAGGTGTTTAGAATAGCCTAAGCCATTGTTTGGCCTTAAACTCTAGATGTTGTATTGCTAGCTTATTATATTAAAGCTTTGATGAGGAAAAACATGAAAAAATTAATATTATTTGCTACGGCAGCGGCTGTGTTGGCATCTGTGCCAGTTACTGGTTCTGCAGCAAATATCAAGTCCATTTTAAATAGAAGTCAAACTGTAACATATCAAGGTGTTAAATTGCCTGAAGGTGTTACTATGTATCAAAACAACCCTAAAGCATTATTTGCAGGGGAAGGGAAAAAAGACGTTAAATCTGTACTTCTTGAAGCAGGTGTATCTTCTGCAGATGTATATACATTAAATATTAAAACAGAAAACGAAATGCGATATGCTGTTTATGCTAATGTTGTATTAGGTAAACAATTATCTGGTCGTATGAGTGAAGCAAAACATATGAATACAGATTCTTCCTCAATTGGTGCATTGGCCACTGCTATTAACAAGGGTGAGAGCCCTGCGCTGGGCACTTTTACGATAATAAATCCATTAGTAAAACAAGGCAATGCCTATGAAGGTACATTGAAATATAAAAGCGTAGCTAATAATAATTCTTATAATGAGATATTACATATTAGTATTTCTGAAGATAAATATACCGGTCCAAATGCACGCTTTATCGCTATTGATGAGCCTAATGATAGTATTGTATTCCCTAAAGTTAAAGGGTTATTAAATACTAAATAGTAAATAAATATTGAAAATATATATCAATCATTCTTGACAATTTTTCTCATCAAGAGTACTATGGGCATATAGGAATTATTCTCATTAGAGAGGATTCTAACGATGTGCAACAGGCAGGTACTATTATGATGAATTCAATTAACCATATCATTGGATATCATTGTGCACCGGCAATTCGAGGTATCAAGCTTTCGAATTTGGTTTCTATTCCACGGGACATGAATGAACAAATCCAATTTGTATTGACTGAATATAATAAAGAGTTCAATGAAAAAGGTTTGTTCTTCTTTGAATTGTGTCGTTGTAAAGCGCGTAGACTTTTATTTGTATTCCGTGAAAAACAATTACGAGACTATGTACGGCAACCTGCAGTTATGACATTTTTGAAAGCCTACGGTTATCATGATCGAATGAGCATTATGGAGATGCTTGAGCATCTTAGATACCGTATGGAAGCGAGTATTGATTTTCCACATGAAATCGGCGTATTTCTAGGATATCCACTAAAGGATGTGAAATGTTTCATTTCTCGTCGTGGTAATGGATACCATACGTGTGGAGAGTGGAAAGTATAC
This sequence comes from uncultured Veillonella sp., assembly GCF_938010505.1. Taxonomy (GTDB): domain Bacteria; phylum Bacillota; class Negativicutes; order Veillonellales; family Veillonellaceae; genus Veillonella. The sequence goes on from NZ_CALLVP010000149.1 coordinate 12,994, forward strand.
CATGATGTGGTAGACGCAAAGCGCTCTTTCTTATGTTACAAAGTATGTCGTAAATTTTGTCAAACTCAATTGATGTTGGGAAAAACATTTAGTTCATTGGTCGCAAGAACGGCCTAGGAGGTACAAGATGATTGGTGTAATTTATTGGTCCGGTACAGGCAATACAGAACAAATGGCTCATGCAGTAGCTGAAGGTATCAAAGCTGCAGGTCAAGAAGTTGAAGTAAAATCTGTTTCTGAAGTATCTGTAGATGACGCAGCAGCTTACGAAAAATTAGCTCTTGGTTGTGCTGATATGGGCGCAGAAGAGTTAGAAGAAGGCGAATTCGAACCATTCTACGCTGAATTAGAAGCTAAATTGGGTGGCAAAAAACTAGCAATCTTCGGCTCCTATGGTTGGGGTGGTACTTGGTTGGAAGACTGGGGCACTCGCATTAAAGATGCTGGTGGCGAACTAGTAGCAGACGGCTTAGCAATCTTGGGTGAACCTGATGATGATGGCAAAGCACAATGTGAAGAATTAGGTAAAACATTAGCAAACGCATAATTTAATTCTAACAGTATACAAAGGCTGTAATAACAATTAACTCGTTATTACAGCCTTTTTTTGATTATATATAAGGTCGATATTTTTCTTAGAACTAATTTTTGGGTTCTTATGAATGCAAAGAATATTTATAAAGGAGATTTATAAAGCATATATATAAATACTGATATAGATATAAAGTATACGCATTATTTCTATAGAATTTGCTTATATGATGTTATGTAGGTTTCTTATCATTTTGTTATTAATAAAAATGATAAGTATGAAATTATTACCCTAAAAACTCAATATCTATATGTGTTTATCGACATTTGTAAATGATTATGCATGATTATAAATAACTTTAATGCATATTATAGTTGCATTTTTGAGAACATAGAACTATAATCAAGGTAAGAAACCTAACAAAAATTTAGGTTGTCACAAAATTAGTTAGATAAACTTCAATATACTAATTGATCTGTGGACTGAGGTTATTCAGTCAACTAGATAGTAACCAATACCGATGAGAGGGAGGTTATTTAATGAGTGCGCTAGAGCGTTTGCAAGTGATAGCTCATGGATTGGCCGTTCAGTTTGGGCCTTCTTGTGAAGTGTTGATACATGATTTACAACGTGATATCGATACATCACTTGTATATATTGAAAATGGAACCATCACTAATCGTCATGTTGGCGATGGGCCATCTCATGCCGTTTTAGATGTGCTAAGTCATGATGATGGCAGTGAAGGTAGATTTGGTTATCTTACAAAAACTAAAGATGGCCGAATTTTAAAATCTTCCACTATGTATATTCGAGATGATACGGGGCGCATAACTTACTTGTTAGGGATTAACCAGGACATAACCGAGCTTGTTATGATGCATCGGGCATTGGATAGTCTTGTAAGTACAGGTCAAGAGGATACTGGATCTGTTGAAAAAATCACGACAAGCGTATCAGAATTATTAGATGATTTATTACTAGAAGCAGAACGTTTGGTTGGTAAGCCCGGGCCACTTATGAATAAGGTGGAACGCCTAAAAGCTATTACCTATTTAAACGAAAAAGGGGCTTTTCTTATCTCTAAGTCTTCAGAGAAGATAGCAGAGTATTTTAATATTTCTAAGTTTACCCTTTATAGTGACTTGAATACTGTAAAGGAAGAATCCTAGGAGGCAAATATGGACCGAATTCAGTGGAAACGTAATACGATGGCACCATCTAGCGACAAGTTTTTGTCCGTTATGGATGTTAGAGAAATCAAGAAAGCTAAAGCATTTCATGAAAGTTTCCCACAATATAGCGTAACTCCACTTGTGTCGCTTAAGAATTTAGCATCTTATATCGGTGTTGATTCTCTCTTTGTAAAAGATGAGTCCTATCGATTTGGCCTAAATGCTTTCAAAGTATTGGGTGGCTCTTATGCAATGGGTAAATATGTGGCTCAACAACTTGGCAAAACAGTTGAAGATGTACCATATGATGTATTAACATCAGCAAAATTAAAAGAAGAATTTGGCCAAGCTACATTCTTTACTGCAACTGATGGTAACCACGGTCGCGGTGTAGCATGGGCAGCAAATAAATTAGGTCAAAAATCTGTAGTATTCATGCCAAAGGGCTCTACAGAATACCGCAGAAAACAAATTGAAAACGAAGGTGCTACAGTAACAATCGAAGACTTCAACTACGATGAGTGTGTACGCCTAGCAACTAAAAAATCTAAAGAAGTTCCAAATGGTGTTGTAGTTCAAGATACAGCATGGGAAGGTTACGAAGAAATTCCAAACTGGATCATGCAAGGCTATGGCACAATGGCTATGGAAACAGCAGCTCAATTAGAAGCTGAAAACTGCAAAGTTCCAACTCATGTATTCGTACAAGCTGGTGTAGGTTCTCTTGCTGGTTCCGTAGTGGGTTACTTCACTAACTTATATAGCAATGCAGCTAAAAAACCTAAATTGGTTGTTGTTGAAGCAGAAGCAGCAGCTTGCTTATACAAAGGCGCTGTAGCTGATGATGGGGAACCTCGCATTGTAGAAGGCGACCTTGAAACAATCATGGCAGGCTTAGCATGTGGCGAACCAAATACAGTTTCTTGGGATATCTTAAGAAACCACGCAGACGTATTCGTATCTGCTCCAGACTGGGTAGCACGTTTAGGTATGCGCGTTGGTGGTGCACCAATTAAAGGCGATACTCCAATTACAACTGGTGAGTCTGGTGCGGTTCCATTAGGTCTTGTAATGGCACTTATGACAATGCCAGAATATGAAGACTTACGCAAAGAGTTAGAATTAGATGCGTCTTCAAAGGTTCTCTGTTTCTCCACTGAAGGTGATACAGACCCTGAAAGATATAAAAACATTATGTGGTACGGTGAAGATCGTTAGGAGGCATTAATTATGGATTTACAAGCAATTAAACAAGCGGCGGCAACTTATGGCCCAGCGATGACAAAGTTCTTACGTGAAATCGTAGCTTTCCCTGGTGAAAGTGCTGAAGAAAAAGAGCACGTTCACCGCATTGAAAAAGAAATGATAGACCTTGGCTTCGACGAAGTTGAAATAGACCCAATGGGTAACATTCTTGGTTACATGGGTTCTGGTAAAACTCTTATCGCTTTCGATGCTCATATTGATACTGTAGGTATCGGTAACCGTGATAACTGGAACTTCGATCCATATGAAGGTTTCGAAGATGAAACACAAATCGGTGGTCGTGGTGTATCTGACCAATTAGGTGGTATCGTATCCGCTGTATACGGCGCTAAAATCATGAAAGATTTAGGCCTTCTTAACGATAAATATCGCGTACTTGTTGTAGGTACAGTTCAAGAAGAAGACTGCGATGGTCTTTGCTGGGAATACATGATTAAAGAACGCAATATTCGTCCTGAATTCGTAGTATCCACTGAGCCAACTGACGGCGGTATCTACCGTGGTCAACGTGGTCGTATGGAAATCCGCGTAGACGTACAAGGCGTATCTTGCCACGGTTCTGCTCCAGAACGCGGTGACAACGCTATCTACAAAATGGCAGACATTCTTCAAGACATCCGTGACTTGAATGCTAACTCTGCTGATGAAAGCACAGCAATTAAAGGTCTTGTAAAAATGCTTGACCCTAAATTCAACCCTGACCACTACGAAGAAGCTCGCTTCTTAGGTCGCGGTACTGTAACTACTTCCCAAATCTTCTACACTTCCCCAAGCCGTTGTGCAGTAGCTGACTCCTGCGCCGTTTCCTTGGACCGTCGTATGACTGCTGGTGAAACATGGCAATCCTGCTTGGCAGAAATCGAAGCATTACCACATGTTCAAAAATATGGTGCAAAAGTATCCATGTACGAATATGCTCGTCCATCCTGGACTGGTTTAACTTATCCAATCGAATGTTATTTCCCAACTTGGGTAATTCCTAAAGATCACAAAGTAACAGAAGCTTTGGAAGAAGCTTACACTAGCTTGTATGGTAACGAACGTATTGGTGCAGAAGACACAGTTGAAATGCGTAAAGCTCGCCCATTGACTGATAAATGGACATTCTCCACTAACGGTGTATCCATCATGGGTCGTAACGGCATCCCTTGCATCGGTTTCGGTCCTGGCGCAGAAGCTCAAGCACATGCTCCTAACGAAATCACATGGAAACAAGACCTTGTTACATGTGCAGCTGTATATGCATTATTACCATCCGTATACTGCAAAGACTAATATCACACATTAATTGAATTAGATCTATTTTAAACGGATATAACTAGAAAATAGTTAATTATTAAGGATTTCATATGGTACCTCACCATTTGATGAGGTACCATATAAAGTTAGATTCTAAGTAGCCCTTTAGGGAATTGAAAGAGAGGACTTACAGATGACAGACTTCAATAAAAGTATTGAAACTTTACAAAACTTAGACGTTAGCAAAATGTACGGCGAAGATTTCTTCTTAACATGGGAAAAATCTGATGACGAATTACAAGGTGTTTGGGCAGTAGCTGATGCATTACGTGCTCTTAGAGAACGCAATATCTCCACTAAAGTATTTGACAGCGGCCTTGGCATTTCTTTATTCCGCGATAATTCCACAAGAACTCGCTTCTCCTTTGCTTCCGCTTGTAACCTTTTAGGTTTAGAAGTTCAAGACTTAGATGAAGGTAAATCCCAAATCGCTCACGGCGAAACAGTTCGTGAAACAGCTAACATGATCTCCTTCATGGCTGACGTTATCGGTATTCGCGATGACATGTACATTGGTAAAGGTAATGCTTACATGCATGAAGTATCCGATGCAGTTAAAGAAGGTCATGAAGATGGCGTATTAGAACAACGTCCTACACTTGTAAACTTACAATGTGATATCGACCATCCTACACAAATCATGGCTGACGCAGCTCATATCATTAAAGAGTTCGGCGGTGTTGAAAATCTTAAAGGTAAAAAACTTGCTATGACTTGGGCATACTCCCCATCTTATGGTAAACCTTTATCCGTACCTCAAGGTGCTATCGGTTTGTTCACTCGTCTTGGTATGGAAGTTGTATTAGCTCATCCAGAAGGCTATGAAGTAATGCCAGAAGTTGAAGAAATCGCTAAAAAACAAGCTGAGGCTTGTGGCGGTTCCTTCCGCAAAACTAACGACATGAAAGATGCTTTCAAAGATGCAGACATCGTTTATCCTAAGAGCTGGGCACCATTTGGCGCTATGGAAAAACGTACAAAATTGTATGGTGATAACGACCATGAAGGCATTAAAGCATTAGAAAAAGTTCTTCTTGAAGAAAATGGTAAACATAAAGATTGGGCATGTACTGAAGAGATGATGAGTCTCACTAAAGACGGCAAAGCTCTTTACTTACATTGCTTACCAGCAGATATTACAGGTGTAAGTTGTGAAGAAGGCGAAGTAGACGCAACAGTATTCGATCGCTACCGCGTACCTCTTTACAAAGAAGCAAGCTACAAACCATATGTTATTGCAGCTATGATCTTCCTTAGCAAATTTAAAAATCCTGTAGAAACCTTAAAAGAATTAGAACGGAAGGGAACTGATCGAGTTCAACCGTAAAGTAAAGTTTAGGGGCCATCCGTGTTGATGGCTCCTTTTTTATCCTAGTTATTTGTTATGAGGAATAACATGAGAAAAAGAGTTGTAGTAGCATTAGGTGGGAACGCATTAGGCAATTCCCTTCCAGAACAAAAAATTGCTGTAAAAAGTACAGCAAAAACTATCGTTGATTTAGTTGAAGCAGACTGCGATGTAGTAGTAACTCATGGCAATGGCCCTCAAATAGGCATGATTAACAATGCGATGGCAGCGTTAACTCGTGAAAAAGAAGGTCAACCAAATACTCCATTATCCGTATGTGTGGCAATGAGCCAAGCTTATATTGGTTACGATTTGCAAAATGCTCTTCACGAAGAGCTCTTGAATCGCGGTATTAAAGATTTGCCAACAATGACTATGGTTACACAAGTACTTGTTGATCAAAACGACCCAGCTTTCCAAAATCCTACAAAACCAATTGGTCACTTCATGACTAAGGAAGAAGCTGCATACGCAGAAAAGAACTACGATTATGTGGTGAAAGAAGATTCTGGTCGCGGCTATCGCCGTGTGGTAGCTTCTCCAGTGCCAAAAGAAATCATCGAGTTAGAAGCTATTAAAGGCTTAGTTGGTAAACAATTAATCGTTGCTTGTGGCGGCGGTGGTATCCCTGTAACTAGAGATGGTAATGAACTTCATGGTGCAGCAGCCGTTATCGATAAAGATTGGACTAGTAGCTTATTGGCACGAGAAATTGATGCGGATGTACTCGTTATCTTAACAGCTGTTGAAAAAGTGGCTATTAATTTTGGTACAGAAAAAGAACAATGGTTAGATGAAATCTCTGTTGAACAAGCTAAAAAATATATTGCCGCAGGAGAATTTGGAGAAGGTTCTATGAAACCTAAAGTAGAAGCAGCTGTTGCTTTTGCGGAATCTAAAAAAGGCCGTGTTTCTATTATCACATTATTAGAGAAATCTAAAGATGGTATAGCAGGAAAAACAGGCACAC
>NZ_CALLVP010000150.1 GCF_938010505.1 uncultured Veillonella sp.
GTGAGTAATTTCTCACAGTTTCTCAAAATCTAATATGTTAGTATAAATAGGATGATGATGAATAAGCATGCTAGATTTGAGGAGGAACGATGAAGACATCTGTAATATTACACGGTTTACATAATGAATTTACTTTAGATCAAATGAAAGCATGCATAGAACTTGCTGAAAAATATGGCGGATCCTTTCGTCATGTTGTAACAGGTATACAAATTACAGGTATTGAAAAAGATGATAAAGAACAGCTTATTTCTGAATTACCTGAAGGTGTGACTACCGTTGTTCATAGAGGGGTAAACTCTCTGATTGCCTGTGTTGGTAAAGGCTACTGTAAAAATGGCCAAATGGAAACAAAAGAACTAGCTGATTATATAGAACGCAAGCACTATGGTCGTAAAACCTCTCACAAATGTAAGATTGGTATTAGTGGCTGTGGACGTAACTGTCCAGATGCGATGGTTAAAGATATTGCATTTATTGGTACATCCCAAGGATATATGTTAGCTGTTGGCGGTAACACTGGTATTAAACCAGAAGCAGGTACCATATTAGCTAGAAATTTAACGATAGAGCAATCTAAAAAGGCCGTAGATATATTAGTTGATTGGTATGCAAAACATGGTCAGCCTCGTGAACGCATGGGAAAACTGTTAGCTAGACTTGGTAATCCACTAGAAAATATAGAGTTATAATTGATTTAGGTTATATTATTGCGCTGTTATAGTTAGAATACCTTTATAATGACGATTCAATTCTAGTAAAAAATAATATTATAAATTTAAACACTTATACTATTTTATAGGTCTAAATTTTTATTAGTCAAAATATATTTATTCGATTAATAAATTATTAGAAGATCATATAAAGTGAGATAGTATAAGTGTTTTCTTATTATTATAATTTGATTTTTTGACTAATTAATTAAAAATATCAAATTGTCTTTTTGACTAAATAGATTTTATTTGGCTTTTTAATGATTTTTTAGCTTGACATTTTTCTTGAATATGATAATATTATACATGCGATTAGCACTCAAAGTTTATGAGTGCTAACAAGAGGTGTCATTATGGATGAAAGAAAACAGCGCATCTTGCGAGCCATAATTGAAGACTACGTTAAATCCGCAGAACCTGTAGGCTCTCGAACGATTGCTAAGAATTATGATCTTGGTATCAGCCCTGCTACGGTACGGAACGAAATGTCAGATTTAGAGGAATTAGGCTATTTAGAGCAACCTCATACATCGGCGGGGCGTATTCCTTCAGCTAAGGGCTATCGCTTATATGTTGATTCTATGTTGAGTCGACAACCTGTTCCATTACAGGATGCTGAAAAAATTGAAATGTTATGGAAACATTCCAATGGATCAACGAGTGAACTCTTTCTAAATATGGCTAAGCTACTTTCACAGGTAAGCCATAGCATGAGTTTATTCTTAGCACCAGCCCATGATAGAGCATTAATTAAATACATTCATGTATTACCGCTAGATAGTCATCAAGCCATTATGGTTGTTATCACTGAAACAGGAGCACTCGATAATGAATTGATGTACTTTGGTGAAAGTGTTTCACCAGAGCTTTTACAGAATCTAGCCATACAATTTAGCAATGCACTACAGAATGTAAGTATTGGTCATGTAACGGCTGAGGCTTTAGGATCTATATTGGTCTATATGGAAGGACCGCAGGGAATTTTATTAATCCTTTCGGAGACATTATTACGAGCTATTAATAAACGTAAGTTGTTCTATTCGGTAGGTACCACAGAGTTGTTAAATCAACCAGAGTTTAAGTCTGTTGAGAAGGTACAACCCTTGCTTTCCTTAGTGGAAGAACAAAATCAATTAGGACAGTTATTAAAAGATGATTCTCCAACACCTGTTAAGGTCAAGATTGGTATTGAGAACGAAACTGAAGCACTACATTCAATGAGTGTGGTACAAGCTGATTTTACGAATCAAGATCAGCCTATCGGAACTCTTGCTATTCTTGGTCCAACGCGGATGGAATATGGACGTATCATCGGCATGTTGTCCCATATGAAACATATAATGGAAACTATGGTAAAAGAACAAAACAGAAAGGGCATGTAATGACTGAAGAACAAGACATTAAACAAGAAACAGTGGAGGAAACAGTGGACACTACGAATGTAGAGGAACCAACTGTTGAAAAAACTGAAGAAGCTGTGGCTGATGCTGCTCAAGTGTTAGAAGAACTTAAAGCCGACTTTGATAATCGCTATAAACGGTTACAAGCGGACTTTGAAAACTTCAAACGACGTACTAATCAGGAAAAAGAGCAACTTGCAGGATATGTTAAAGGGGATGTATTAACAGACCTTCTTCCTGTCTTGGATAACTTTGAACGGGCTGTTCAAAGTCCTGCAGAAGGGGAAGCAAAAGTATTCCTCGATGGATTCATTATGATTTATCAAAACTTGATGGCTATGTTATCTAAACATGGTTTAGCTGTTATCGAAGCAGTTGGTCAACCATTTGATCCGAATTTCCATCAAGCGATTATGCGAGTACCATCAGATGAGTTTGAATCTGATACGGTATGTGAAGTATTGCAAACTGGCTATACTGTTGATGGTCGTTGTATTCGTCCCGCAATGGTAAAAGTTGTTGAATAGATTATAAAGTTTTAGGAGGCATATATTATGGCAAAGGTAATTGGTATTGATTTAGGTACAACAAACTCTTGTGTTGCTGTTATGGAAGGTGGCGAACCTACGGTTATTACTAACCAAGAAGGCGCTCGCACAACTCCTTCTGTTGTTGGTTTTGCTAAAAATGGCGAACGTTTAGTTGGTCAATTGGCTAAACGTCAAGCTGTATCCAACCCAGAAAACACAATTCTTTCTATTAAACGTCATATGGGTACTGATCACAAAGTAAATGTTGAAGGTAAAGATTATACTCCTCAAGAAATTTCTGCAATGATTCTTCAAAAAATCAAAGCTGACGCAGAAGCTTACTTGGGCGAACCGGTAAAACAAGCTGTTATTACAGTTCCAGCTTACTTCACAGATTCCCAACGTCAAGCAACAAAAGATGCTGGTGCGATTGCAGGTCTTGAAGTTCTTCGTATCATCAATGAACCAACAGCAGCTGCTCTTGCTTACGGTGTAGATAAAGACGAAGATGGTAAAGTTCTTGTATTTGACCTTGGTGGTGGTACATTTGACGTATCCATCCTTGAACTTGGTGATGGCGTATTCGAAGTATTAGCAACATCTGGTAACAACAACCTTGGTGGTGATGACTTCGACCAACGTATCATGAACTACTTAATCGAAGAATTTAAAAAAGAAACTGGCATTGATTTGTCCAATGATAAATTGGCAGATCAACGTTTAAAAGAAGCTGCTGAAAAAGCAAAAATTGAATTGTCTGGTGTAGCTAGCACAAATATCAACTTACCATTCATCACAGCTGATGCTACAGGTCCTAAACACTTAGACGTAACATTAACTCGTGCTAAATTTGAAGAATTGACTGCTGACTTAGTACAAGCAACTATTGAACCTACTCGTAAAGCTATGAGCGATGCTGGTTTATCTGCATCCGATATCGATAAAGTATTGTTAGTTGGTGGTTCTAGCCGTATTCCAGCTGTACAAGAAGCAATCAAAAAAGTATTGGGTAAAGAACCAACTAAAAATGTTAACCCTGATGAATGTGTAGCTATTGGTGCTGCTATTCAAGGTGGTGTATTAGTAGGTGAAGTTAAAGATGTATTGTTACTTGACGTAACGCCATTGTCCCTTGGTATCGAAACAATGGGTGGTGTGTTCACACGTATTATCGATCGTAACACTACAATCCCTACATCTAAATCTCAAGTATTCTCTACTGCAGCAGATAACCAACCATCTGTAGATATCCATGTATTACAAGGTGAACGTGAATTCGCAGCAGATAATAAAACATTGGGTCGTTTCAACTTGGATGGTATCCCTGCGGCTCCTCGTGGGGTTCCTCAAATCGAAGTAACATTCGACATCGATGCTAATGGTATCGTACATGTAAAAGCTAAAGATTTGGGGACTCAAAAAGAACAAAAAATTACCATTACTTCTTCTAGCGGCTTGAAAGAAGAAGAAATTGACCGCATGGTTAAAGAAGCTGAAGCTCATGCAGCAGAAGATAAAGCTAGAAAAGAAGAATTAGATGTTAAAAACAATGCTGATTCCTTAGTATATCAAGCTGAGAAAGCATTGAAAGATCTTGATGGTCAAGGCGATGCAGCTTTATTGAAAGAAGTGGAAGAAGCTAAAGATAAATTGAAAAAATCTATTGAAGCTGGCAATATCGAAGACATCAAGAAAGATAGCGAAGCTTTGGAACAACCATTACATAAATTAGCTGAACAAATGTATGCAGCGGCTCAACAAGCACAACAAGCTGCTGGTGGCGCTGAACAAGGCCAACAAGCAAAAGCTGACAATAATGTAGTTGATGCTGATTACACTGTAGTGGATGACGAAAAGAAATAAGAAGGGTTGGTAAATAATGGCACGAGATTATTATGACATCCTAGGGGTCAGCAAAAACGCCTCTCAAGATGAAATCAAAAAAGCCTTCCGTAAAAAGGCTCGCCAATACCATCCAGACGTAAATAAAGACAATCCAAAGGAAGCAGAAGCAAAGTTTAAAGAAGCAAATGAAGCTTACGAAGTATTGTCTGACGAAACTAAAAAAGCTCAATATGACCAATTCGGCCACGACGCTTTCAAACAAGGAGGCGGCACTGGAGCCGGTGGTTTCCAAGGCGGCTTTGGTGGTTTTGGCGGGCAAGCTGGTGGCTTTGGTGATATCTTTGGTGACATTTTTGGGGGCATGTTTGGCGGTGGTCGTCAACAACAAGGCCCTCAAAAAGGTAATGACTTGCGTGAAGATATCGATATATCCTTTGAAGATGCAGCCTTTGGGAAGTCCATGGAAATCGAAGTGCATCGTCATGAAGAATGTGATCACTGTCATGGTACTGGTGGTGAACCAGGCTCTCGTGTCGATACTTGTCCAAACTGTCATGGTTCTGGTCAAGAGGCGGTTATTCAAAATACGCCATTTGGTCGTATGCAATCCGTGCGCACTTGTTCCCGTTGTCATGGTTCTGGTAAAAGCATCGAAAAACCTTGTTCTAAATGCCGTGGTACGGGTGAAATGCTTGCTAAACGCAAGATTTCTATCAAGATTCCTGCTGGCGTAGACAGCGGTTCTCGCTTACGTGTAGCTAATGAAGGGGAACCAGGTATTTTAGGCGGTCCTAAAGGGGATCTTTATGTATATATCTTTGTTCGTCCTCATAAGGAATTTGAACGAAATGGTAATGACGTTATTAGCCGTGTAAATATTAGCTTTGCTCAAGCTGCTCTTGGTGCGACTATACAAGTTAATACCTTAGATGGTAAAGTAGAGTTAAAGATTCCGGAAGGTACTCAAACGGGAACGGCATTCCGCGTAAAGGGCAAAGGTATTCCATATTTGCGTAACCCTAACCAACGAGGGGACCAACACATTGTGGTAACTGTCCAAACGCCTAAGAAGTTGACCGATGCTCAACGTGAGTTATTATTACGCTTTGCAAATGAAAGTAACGAAGATGTTAATAATTTACAAGTGAGCAAAAGTCTCTTTGAAAAAATCAAGGACTGTTTAACGAAATGAACAGCTCATGTGAAGGAATGGTTCGTTCCATCACATTCCCTATAAAGGAGCATATATGCAATGGATAGAAATATCCATTGTCTGTGAAAGAGTAGCCACCGATGAGGTGACTACTCTTTTTGACGATTATGCAGACAATGGAATTATAGAAGAAGATGTTGAAGATCAGCCTAATTTAATAAAATTAACTATGTACGCTGATTTATCACTTGATATGGATATGATTAAGGCTGATTTAGAAAAACGTCTTACAGAGGATAATATTAAGGTTATATCAATAGATACAGATATTCTTGATGAGTCAACTTGGTTAAACTCTTGGCAACAATATATTGAACCTACAGAAATTTTACCTAACTTAGTCATTAAACC
>NZ_CALLVP010000151.1 GCF_938010505.1 uncultured Veillonella sp.
TGCATATTGTTACACTATATTGGACTTAGAACAACGAATATAGAGAATAGGTGTCGCAAGACTTAATAGAGAAATCGGTATAAGCCGATGCGGTCCCGCCACTGTAAGGACGAGCCTGCTTTCATATATGTCACTGGAGAAATCTGGGAAGGCGAAAGCGAGGTGATGAACCCGAGCCAGGAGAACTGCCTATTTGATAATCACCGTTATGTACCTACGAGCGATAGGAAGGGGATTGGGGTATGCTGGCTACAGTGTTTTTTAGTGTACCTTTCAATAAGAAACCTTACGTGTCACTCTTGGTGGCACGTTTTTTGTTGCCATTTTAGAGTGAATGTTAAGTGTATGAGTCAGGCTTTATAGATATTAGACTGATGGACACATTTTGAGGTTGATGTGGTCCAATACGGTAAAGCTCGTGTGATTCATATATCTAACAATTCGCAGGTACGGTGCGCTGTTTTCGGTATGGTTTCGAGTTGAAAAGGAGGCACATATATGTCTGACAAAAAGACTTCAAAGGATGCTGAACGCGATCTATTAGCACCTGTATCCTTTGATGAGTTTAAGAAACCTACGTATGAACAATGGCAGGCCGAGGTTGAAAAAGCGTTAAAAGGTGGCGACTTCCATAAGAAGATGTTCACTAAAACCTATGAAGGGATTACGTTACAACCAATTTACACGCCTGCATTGCATGGAGAAAAAATTCCAAAGGGTGTATATCCTGGAGCAGGTGAGTTCCTACGTGGCACAAAGGCAAGTGGTTATATTAAGGAGTCTTGGGGCGTATCCCAATACGTAGATGATTCCTTGCCTAAAGATGCCAATCATGCAAGTTTATACGAGATTGTAAAAGGTGGTTCTATCCACAACATTCGTCTTGATGAAGCAACACGCCATGATCAAGATGTGCAAGTAGGCGCATCTGTTGGTATCGGCGGTACATCCTTATCTACTATGGATGACTGTAGCCAATTGATTGAGCGCTTCAATTTGAAGGAAAATCCTTTATACATTGAAACTGGTGCTTCTGCTGCTATTTTGCTCGGTATGTTGGCAGCGACTGTGAAAGGCTCTAAAAAACAGACTTCCGACTTGAAAGGTCTCGTTGGTGCAGACCCTGTTGGCGTTTGGGCTAAAGATGGTGCATTGCACATTTCCTTAGATACAGCCTTTGATGAAATGGCACATACTGTTGTATGGGCTAAAGAACAAGCTCCAGAACTTAAAACAGTACTCGTATCTGGCGATGTATACGCTAATGGCGGCGCGAATGATGTGCAGGAGGTTGCTTATGCATTGGCAACAGCAGTTTGTTACGTACGTCAATTAGCACAACGCAACATCGATATTCACACGATCGCTAAGAGCATGATGTTCACATTCTCCATGGGTGCAAACTTCTTCATGGAAATCGCTAAATTGCGCGCATTGCGCGTACTTTGGGCGCGCATCATGGAAGCATTCGGTGCTGAAGAAGCTGACCGTGCAGTTCATGTACACGGCAGAACATCTGCTTTCACAAAAACTGTATACGACCCATATGTAAACTTGTTGCGTAATACAACACAAGCATTCTCTGGCGTTGTAGGCGGTTTGAACAGCCTTGAAGTATCTCCATTCGACCAACCAATTCGCAAAGCGGACGATTTCTCTCGCCGTATTGCCCGTAACATCCAAGTTATGTTGCAAACAGAATTCGAGTTGCGTCAACCTGTGGACCCTGTAGGTGGTTCTTGGTACGTGGAAACTTTGGCTGCTGAATTATGTGAAAAAATTTGGGCTGAGTTCCAAACGATCGAATCTAAAGGCGGCATCGTGGCAGCTTTGAAAGAAGGCTATCCACAAGCTCAAGTTAAAGCTATTCTTGATGAACGCTTCAAAAACCTTGCATTCCGCAGAGATGTGGCTGTAGGTAACAACATGTATGCGAACATGACAGAAGAATTGCTTGATCCAAAACCAGAAAATCAAGAAACATTACGTCAAAAACGGGTTTCTCAAATTGAAGAGTACTTGGCGAGTGCGGAGCCAGATGCTGTTGTAAAAGCACAGGCTACCTTAGAAGCTAGCACTACAGAACCGGGCGCTTTGATTGGCCTTATCGAACTCGGTGCATTGCAAAAATTGACAATCCGTCAAATCCGTAAGGCTTTAGATGCTGGCGATATTTCTTCTGAAACTATTGAGCCAATCACTGCACATCGCTGGACTGAACAATTTGAAGCACTTCGTATGCGCACTGAAAATTATAAACAACGTACGAAAGACAATGTGAAGGTATTCTTGGCTAATATGGGCCCAATTCCTCAACATAAACCTCGTGCGGACTTCTCCACAGGCTTCTTCGAAGTAGGTGCTTTTGAAGTTATTAAAAATGACGGCCATGAAACAACGGCTGATGCTGCGAAGGCTGCTCGTGAAAGTGGTGCGGATGTTGTGGTTATCTGTTCCACAGATGATACATATCCAGAATTGGTACCACCACTCGCTAAAGAATTGAAAGAAACTATGCCGAATGTAACGGTTATTTTGGCAGGGGCACCTCCTAAGGACCTAGAGCCTGTATATCGTGAAGCTGGCGTAGACGACTTCATTTCCGTTCGTGCAAATTGTTACGAAATCTTGAATACGTTACAAGATAAGAAAGGGATGTGAGCTCATGTTTAAAAATCCAGACTTCTCCTCTCTTGGCTTGGGATCTCAGACAGCAACATCTCGCGATGCATGGCTTGCTGAACTTCAAAAAGAAACAGGAAAAAGCTTTGAAGATTTATATAATACAACAATGGAGCAAATCCAACTAAAACCTCTCTATACAGAGATGGATTACGAAGGGATGACACACCTTGACTATATGGCTGGTGTACCTCCATTCTTGCGTGGACCTTATTCCACAATGTACGTAACTCGTCCTTGGACAGTACGTCAGTACGCTGGTTTCTCCACTGCGGAAGAATCCAATGCGTTCTATCGTCGTAACTTGGCAGCGGGCCAAAAAGGTTTGTCTATTGCCTTTGACCTTGCTACACACCGTGGCTATGATTCTGACCATCCTCGCGTAGTAGGCGATGTTGGTAAAGCGGGCGTTGCGGTAGACTCCATCCTCGACATGGAAATTCTATTCTCTGGTATCCCTCTTGACCAAATGTCCGTATCCATGACAATGAACGGCGCCGTATTGCCTGTTATGGCATTCTATATCTTAGCTGGTGAAGAACAAGGCGTTGATAAAAAGGTTATGGCTGGTACAATCCAAAATGATATCTTGAAAGAATTCATGGTACGTAATACCTATATTTACCCTCCAGCTACGTCCATGCGTATCATCGGTGATATCTTTGCGTACACATCTCAGTATATGCCTAAGTTCAACAGTATCTCCATTTCTGGCTATCATATGCAAGAAGCGGGTGCTACTGCGGATATCGAATTAGGTTATACATTGGCCGATGGTCTCGAATACATCCGTACCGGTGTTAATGCAGGCCTTCACGTAGATAAATTCGCACCACGCTTGTCCTTCTTCTGGGCAATCGGTAAAAACTACTTCATGGAAGTGGCAAAAATGCGTGCGGCTCGTATGTTGTGGGCTAAGATTATTAATAGCTTCGGCTCTGATAATCCTAAATCCATGGCACTTCGTACACATAGCCAAACATCTGGTTGGTCTCTTACAGAACAAGATCCGTTCAACAACGTGGCTCGTACATGTATGGAAGCGATGGGTGCGGCGTTGGGCCATACTCAGTCTCTACATACAAATGCGCTTGACGAAGCTATTGCGTTGCCTACGGACTTCTCCGCACGTATTGCGCGTAATACTCAGCTTTACATCCAAGACGAAACTAAAGTATGTAAGGTTATTGATCCATGGGGCGGTTCCTACTATGTAGAGGCATTGACAGATGAATTGATTCGTCGCGCTTGGGGTCATATTCAAGAAATCGAATCCCTTGGTGGTATGGCGAAAGCGATTGATACAGGTCTTCCTAAGATGCGTATCGAAGAGGCTGCGGCTCGTCGCCAAGCTCGTATCGACTCTGGTCGTGAAGCGATCATCGGTATCAATAAATATCGTCTAGATAAAGAAGATCCATTGGATATCCTCGACGTAGATAACACGGCTGTACGGGAAGCGCAAATTCGTCGTCTCGAACAATTGCGTGCTAACCGAGATGAAGAAAAAGTTCAATCCTGTCTCGAAGCAATCACAAAGGCTACTGAATCTGGGGAAGGCAACTTGCTTGCTCTTGCACTTGAAGCCGCTCGTGCTCGTGCATCTTTGGGTGAAATTTCCTTTGCTGTTGAAAAAGTTTGTGGCCGTCATAAAGCGGTTATTCGCTCTATTTCCGGCGTATATTCCAGCGAATATGAAGATGACGATGTAATCAAAGAAGTACGTCAAATGGCTGATGATTTCGAAGAACTCGAAGGTCGTCGTCCTCGTATCATGATTGCTAAGATGGGCCAAGACGGTCATGACCGTGGTGCCAAAGTTATTGCTACATCCTTCGCGGACATGGGCTTTGACGTGGATATCGGACCTTTGTTCCAAACTCCAGAAGAAACAGCACAAGATGCGGTGGATAATGACGTTCATATTGTCGGATTTAGTTCTCTTGCGGCGGGGCATAAAACATTATTGCCTCAACTTGTAGAGGAACTCAACAAGCGGGGCCGTGGAGATATTTTAGTTGCCATCGGCGGCGTAATCCCTGCTCAGGACTATGAATTCCTACGCGAACATGGCGCAGTGGCTATCTTTGGCCCTGGTACAGTTTTGCCAGTAGCGGCGAAAAAATTACTAGAATCATTGACTAGTCACGTTCAAGACGAGTCTCATGACTGATAATAAACGGCCTACTCCGGATGAATTGCGCAATACACAGGATGCTACTTTTACCACTGGTGAAGGTAAGGCGCCAGAATTAGGTGTAAAAAACGCAAGCACCGAGGGTAGTACCTACCGTCCCGACTGGGTGCCAGAAGATGCGAAAAAAGATGATACCTACGCGTGTCACGTGATGAAAGGCGTCAAGGAAATGCACGACGGCCTCTTATCTAGCTCCGCTCATCTGGCTCCAGCGGTACGTCCCGTACAGCGGCGAAAGAAATTAACTGTCGCTGATTATGTACGCGGTATCGAGCAGGGGGACCGCGTTATACTTTCACGGGCTATTACATTAGTAGAAAGTAATAATAAGGACCATTTCAAACTAGCTCAACAAGTATTACAAGGTGTATTGCCTCGTACAGGTAAGGCATTGCGCATCGGTATTACTGGTGTGCCTGGGGCTGGTAAAAGTACATTTATTGAAGCCTTTGGTAACATGCTCATTGAAGCTGGTTACAAGGTTGCCGTACTTGCCGTAGACCCTACGAGCCAAGTCACAAAAGGCAGTATTTTGGGTGATAAAACGCGGATGGAAACGTTGACAAAACATCCAGAAGCGTACATTCGTCCATCGCCGGCTGGTGGTACGCTAGGCGGTGTGGCTCGTAAAAGTAGAGAGACGATGCTACTTTGCGAGGCTGCTGGGTATGATATCATTCTCGTTGAAACCGTTGGGGTTGGGCAAAGTGAAGTTACTGTGCGTTCCATGGTAGACTTCTTTATGCTCATCGTATTGACTGGTGCAGGCGATGAATTACAAGGTATCAAAAAAGGCGTTATGGAACTTGCCGATGCTATTGTGGTCAATAAGGCTGATGGGGATAATCTCAAACGAGCTCTCATTGCCCGCAGCGACTACGATCGGATGTTGCACTACATTCGTCCAGCTACGGAAAAATGGAAGACCCAAGCCTACACATGTTCAGCTGTTACGAAGGATGGCCTAGACGAATTATGGGATGTCATCCAAGAATTTGCTGAACAAGGTAAAGAAAATGGCGTATTCTTAAAACGCCGTCAAGAACAATCCCTCCGTTGGGTACGCGATATGATTGACGAACACTTGCACAACCTATTCTTTAACAATGTAGTCATTCAAGGTCGTATGGGCGAAGTCGAAGCCGCTGTCTTAGACGGTGAAATGAGCGAATCTCAAGCCGTTGAAGAATTAATTGGCGTGTTCGATAAGTCTTTGCAATAAGTAGATCGGTAAATACATATTGTATTGCTAAATACATATTAGATAAGCCGGCATAACTTATCTTAATACGAACTCTGTTAGCAATCGTATGTATTTCGATATAATTAAAGATGTATTTGTAAAAGGCATAGTATCAATTTCACTGTTGGATTTAGATCAATAGTAGTTGTATACTATGTCTTTTTCTCTGTCATAATAACTAGTTCTGATTAATTGTCTAATAAAAGATGATTAATATATAAGTTCATCTTTTTAAAATGCAAAAGTCAGTGTATAATTAAGTTATAATATTTATTTATCGTTTAATATTACGAGAGGGGCATTCAAATGAACAAAAAATTATTATTACCTGTAGGTGTAGTTGTTCTAATTATTGGTATTGTGATTCTATTATTAAATCCAGATCCATCGGCGGCTAATTTGGAAATTGCGAGAAACGCTACAAATGCTCAAGCGGCAGCAAAGGCGATTTCTGAGAATAACCAATCTTACACATTGTGGTATTCTATCGGCATGTTCTGTAGCGGTTTAGGAATTGCACTGTCAGTAGGTGGCTTCATTGTAGGCTTTATTAAAAAAGACTAATCTATTTAGGAACGCATAAAAGGCTGTACTAGAATGTATATCATTTCTAGTGCAGCCTTTTTGCACTTTAGTTTTGCGCTCCCTATCTGTTTTAGAGGGGATAAAACGTGGTATAATTAACCCGGATAGAGCCTAAAGGTATGTGGCTTTTGGAGGTTAGTATGAGTAGTATAGCGCATTTATTTGCAGCTGGTGGATTTGTTATGTATCCGCTAGTGATTTTTTTACTGTTTACCTTGATGATTGGCATTGAACGTATCTTTTTATATCGCAAGTTTACAAAGGATTTGCGCCGTTTTAATAAGGTCTTAGAAAAGAACCAATCTTGGATTATGTTACCAAGTGTTTTGGAACGTGATACAGAGGAACTTGGTTCTTTATTTGCCCGTGCTATCCGCAGTGCAAAGAATTATAATGGCTTGGAAAACCGCCTTCAAGATGTAGTGTCGTACGCTGATGAACGTTTAAAACGAGGCCTTAGTTGGCTCAGTATGGTTGTAACAATGGCTCCGTTGTTGGGCTTGTTGGGGACGGTCCTTGGCATGATTCGTGCATTTGCTGTGGTAGGTGGCGATATTGGGGCCCCAACTATTATTACAGGTGGTGTTTCTGAGGCCTTAGTGGCAACGGCTACAGGTTTGACCGTGGCCATTATTGCGCTTGGCTTTCATAGTTACTGTGCGGCAAAGGTCAACGATTCTGTGGCGACATTAGAACATGAGTGCGGTAATATCCTTGATGCGTACAATGAGGAACATGATATATGAGACGACGCACATTAGGGGTTAAAAAAGAGCCTACCATCATGATTATTCCCATGATTGATATCGTATTTTTCTTACTCGTATTCTTCATGGTAGGCACGCTGTATATGAATACAGAGCAACAAATTCCGCTAAATTTACCATCTGCATCGACGTCTACGGCGAAGTCTATCGAACCTATCACCATCACCTTGACTACAACGCACACGCTATATATTGATAATCAGGAAATTTCTTCGAATCGTTTGGCGCAAGAGGTCAAATCTATCGTTACACAAGCGCCTCAACAAGCTTTTGTTATCCGCGCCTCAAAAGATGTGTATTATAACGAGGTTATTGAACTTTTGGATATGCTCAAGGTGAACGGTGCTAAATACATTAGCGTCGCTACGGAACGGAAGTGATTCCATGTTTGAATCACATTATCTGAAACCTTTTATT
>NZ_CALLVP010000152.1 GCF_938010505.1 uncultured Veillonella sp.
GATGTAAAAATCATGTGGAAGACCTTTTGCAGGCGTTCCGTAAAATACTGTGCCATTAGGCCTCCTTTTATACGATAGAATACATATTTATTATATAACGAACACTTGGTACCGTAAAAGAGGCAATGCTAGTATAATGGTACCGTAAAAGAGGAAATGCCAGTATATCTGTATCTTTTCTGTTAATATCATATTGATATCGTTTAACTGTTCTCACAATATACTAGCTTATTTCTAATATGCCTATATTTAATACAATTTAATACGGAAGCTTCAGTATGTGTAGTATTTGAGCGCAAAAAATCCCCTCTGAAAAAGATCTGTTGTCACAAATTTTATGTGATGTCTGAAATCTTTCAGAGGGGCTTGTATTTACCCTAAAGCATAAGGATAGATATTATTTTTGGTTGTAATTACCAAACCATTTGTCGTAGATTTTTTGGTAAGTGCCGTCTTCTTTAAGTTCTTTAAGAGCTTTATTAACAGCTTCTTGTAAAGCTTTGTTGCCTTTTTTCACGCCAAGAACTGTGCCTGGGGATTTAGTAGGTTCGCCTACGAGTTTAAGATCTTGATCAGCACCTTGTTTTAGGTAGTACATAGCCACTGCGTTATCGATGATAGCACCATCGATTGTGCCAGCTTTCAATTCCATAAAGATATTAGCATTGGAATCGATTTGTTTTACTGTTGTACCAGGGATTTTTTGAGCCATTTCAACAGGGATTGTGCCGATTTGAACACCTACAGTTTTGCCCGCTAGTTCGTCCATGTTGTGGATGGTAGTGTTATCTTTACGAACAACTGTAATGAAACCGCCTTGGTCGAAGTACACATCGGAAAAGTCCAATACTTTTTCGCGTTCAGGAGTAGCATTGATACCTGCAGCAATCATGTCGATATCGCCAGATTGAACAGCTGGAATCAAAGCATCGAAGCCCATGGATTTGAATTCCATTTTTAGGCCGATTTTTTTAGAAATTGCTTCGGACAAATCAACGTCGAAACCAACATATTTGTCGCCTTCAGTGAATTCGAATGGTGGGAATGTAGTTTCAGAACCTACACGTAATACGCCTTCTTGTTGTGTCATTTTAGGTTTGTCGTTGCCACAACCAGCCAATAACCCCATTGCTGCTACCGCTACGAGGGCGATGGCTGTCAATTTTTTGAACTTAAACATAGTATCCTCCTCAAACATCCATATACATGGTTTATACATTTCTGTTTATATTGTACGGAATTTTACACCAATAGGCAATAACATTGTATAATTAAGAGTA
>NZ_CALLVP010000153.1 GCF_938010505.1 uncultured Veillonella sp.
TTTTACTGACCCCCAGTTTAACTGGGGGTTTAGTCATGCCTATTCGGCGTACAATGAAAAAAAGGCTAGATATCATATGATATCTAGCCTTTAGCTTTTGCTTTATATTATTGGTTTTCTTCCGTACGTTGTTCAGTTTGTTTCAAACTTTCACGATTTTGACGCAAGCTTTCCAATGTTTTTTCCAAGTTGTTTTCAACATATTTAAGAACATCACCAGCATATTGAATAGAGCTGGATTTCAACTCATCAGAAGATTGGTTTGCCGCATTAATAATTTGATTAGCTTGTTCTTGCGCTTGTTTTACAAGTTCACTTTCAGCTGTTAATTTAGCGATATAATCTTTAGCTTGATCGATTAAAGTTTCAGCTTGACGTTGGGCATCAGCTAATACTTTATCTTTATCCGCTACGATACGACGAGACTCTTCAAGTTCCAATGGCAAGGACTCTTGAATAGAATCGATAATACGCATAATTTCGTCTTCCTCAACCATACGTTTTGTAGTCATAGGAATACGGCTGCTAGATTCGATAAGAACCTCTAAATCTTCTAATAATTTTTCTGTTTTCATACAATTCACCCCTATTTATTATGGACCGTATTAAAGCGTTCTTCAAGTTTTTCCTTAACATCATCCGGAACAAGACCATCTAGCTTTCCACCAAATCTAGCTAGTTCACGAATACCCGTGGAGCTGACAAAAGAGTATTTGTTATTTGTCATAATAAATACCGTTTCAATGTCATCATCCAAATATTTTGCAAACAATGCACGCTGAAATTCATATTCAAAGTCACTCAAAGCACGTAATCCTCGAATGATAATAGTAGCATTCTTGGATTTAACATATTGGTTGAGCAAACCGCCTGTACAATCAATTTCAACATTAGGAATATGTTTGACCGAATTTCGAATCATCTCAACCCGTTCTTCCATAGTAAATAAGGAATTTTTATTCGGATTTGAGCTAACAGCAATAATTAATTTATCAACTAATCGGCTGCCCCGTTCAAAAATATCAACATGTCCATTTGTAACTGGGTCAAAACTACCCGGACATACACCTATACGCACAGGTTTAGCTCCTTTCAGCTATGTTTACAAAATAGGAAACCATCGTATAACCAAATTTCTGTTCTTTTATACATTCCCATGATTTTGGTAAGGTAAATACCTCATCCTTATGATGTTCTAACAATAAAACACCGTCAGGCTTTAATAAATTATAGGTTGTAACCAAATCTATGGTATCTTGTATAAATCCATTTTCATATGGCGGATCAGAAAATATATAATCGAACTGTCGTCCCACTATATAATTTTTTAATTGTGAAAGTTTCCTCGGAATAATTTCCAACCGATCATCCACACGACAATGTTTAGCATTCTCTAAAATTAATCTTCCCGTTTTAAAGTCTACCGCAACTGCATGTGCTGCACCGCGACTTAAGGCTTCAATTGCTACAGCACCGGTTCCAGAAAATATATCTAATACATCCGTACCAAATATGCCTCTGTTGGCTAATACATTAAACACACTTTCACGAACACGATCAAGTGTAGGCCTAGTATCTACCCCTTTAGGTGCTTTTATAGCATGTCCCTTAGCAGTTCCGCCAATAATTCGCATACAACCCTCACAAGATTATACTCATTAATTATAGTATATAAATAACCAAATTAAAAGTATCTTTTATTTATGATACTTCAATTTTAATGTCTCGTCCCATCAACTCAGCTAAGGCCAAGGCAGGAGATTTTTCTTCGTATAAAACCTCATACAAAGCCTTGGTTATAGGCATTTCAATTTGATATTCACAAGCCATTTTATAAATTATATCTGTGGCAAAAAATCCTTCCACCACCATATTTGTATGATTAATAATATAATCCATCGTCTTACCGGCTGCTAGTTTTTGCCCAGCCGCACGGTTACGACCATGAGGACTCATACAGGTAGCAATCAAATCTCCCATACCGGCAAGACCAGCATAAGTTTCTTTTTGGGCGCCTAAGGCTACGCCAAAACGCGTCATCTCATGAAGACCACGTGTCAATAATAAAGCCTTACAATTATCACCTAAGGCTAGACCATCTACAATACCTGCTGCAAGAGCAATAATATTTTTGGTAGCACCAGCTAGCTCAACACCAATGATATCTGTATTTGCGTAAATTCTAAAGTTTTTACTACATAATGCTTTTTGCAATGTTGTAGCCACTTCTAGATTCTCTGTACTCAACACAGAAGCAGCAGGCAAATTACGACCAATCTCTTCAGCATGATTTGGCCCAGATAAAACAGCTAAATTACATCCCACAGAGCCAAGAACTTCTTTCATAACAGTCGTTAAAAGTTTACCACTTGTTCGTTCTACACCTTTTGAACATAGAATATAGGATTGATTTATATGAGCATAAGGTTTAATAGACTCTAAACTAGTTCGTACATGTACAGAAGGAGTAACCATCAAAACCACTTCTGCCTTCGTAATGCAATCCTTTAAATCGGAACTATATTGTAATTCTTTTGGAAGTTTTACACCAGGTAAATAGTCTTTATTCTCTAAGTCTTTTGCAAGTTGATCTGCAAATTCTGGGCGACGACAATATACAGTTGTAGTATTTCCCGCTAAAACGGATTTAATAGCAAGGGCCGTCCCCCAACTACCAGAGCCGATAACAACAACATTCATTCTTTAATCCTTTTTAATACGCTCTACTTTTAACTCATTTCCAGCAAGTAGACGTTTAATATTATCCCAGTGACGTACAATGACAAATAAAGCTGCTAATCCACCAAAGCCAACAAACCAGAAGGATTCTCCCGTAAAAAACATCAGTATTGGTACTAACGCTGCAGCAATGATAGAGCCTAAAGATACAAGTTTAGTAAAGTATACGATGACTCCCCAAACAAGAAAACAAATCAATGCTACTAATGGTGAAAGTGCAATAAGTACACCTAAACCCGTAGCAACACCACGACCACCTTTAAAGCCCAGAAAAACAGACCAGTTATGCCCCATCATTCCAAGAATACCGCCTAAAATCATAAACATTGGACCATAATTTGATAGCAATAAAACTCCGGCAGCACCTTTTAAGGCATCACACAAAAATACGGGCAAAGCAGCTTTAAGACCTATAACACGATATGTATTTGTAGCACCTATATTTTTAGATCCGTATTCGCGTACATCAATATTGAAAAAAATCTTACCGATAATTAAGCCACTAGGTATAGATCCTATAAGATATGCTAACACAGCATATACAATAAACATTACATTTATCATTCCTCATCATCCCGTTTTTTACCGCGTAATACTAAACGTATCGGTGTTCCTTCAAAGCCAAAGGATTCACGCAATCGATTCTCTAAGAAACGCATATAAGAGAAGTGAATTAGCTCTGGTTCATTTACAAATAAAATAAATGTAGGCGGCTTAACACTAGCTTGCGTCATATAATAAATTTTTGGAATTCTACCATTGCGAGATGGCACAGGATTTACAGTTTGTGCATCTTGTAATAATTGGTTTAATGTCCCCGTAGATACACGGCGATATTGTTGTTCAGATACAAACTTCAACATATCAGCTAAACGATGAATACGTTGCTTAGTTAAAGCTGAAGCAAATAAGATTGGTGCAAACTGTAAGAAACCTAATTCATCATAAATATCTTCAGTAAATCGCAATGTTGTTTTGTCATCTTTTTCAACAAGATCCCATTTATTAACAACAATGACTACGCCTTTACCCGCTTCGTAAGCATAACCTGCAATTTTTTTATCTTGTTCTGTAACTCCATCTTGAGCATCTAGTACAAGAACTACAATATCAGAACGGTCTACGGAGCGCAAAGAACGAACAATGCTATATCGTTCAACGGCTTCTTCGATTTTAGACTTACGACGCATTCCCGCCGTATCAATAAGTACAAATTTTTGGCCCTCATGAGTCCAATAGGTATCAATGGAGTCTCGAGTAGTACCTGCTACATCAGATACTATTACACGATTTTGACCTAATAATGCATTAGTCAAAGAAGATTTACCTACATTTGGACGACCAATAACGGCAACATGAATAGTATCTTCATCATCTACATTAGTGCCAACTGGTGGAAAATGTTTAACAGTATCATCCAGCAAATCACCTAAATTCATGAGATTTTTAGCGGAAATGCCAATGGGGTCCCCCAAACCAAGATTGTAGAATTCATAAATATTCGGCTCTTGATTTACACTATCAATCTTATTAACTACGAGTACAACAGGTTTTCCACTAGCTCTAAGAATATTGGCAACCTCTTCATCAGCAGGTACAATACCTTGTTTACCATCGACGACAAATAAAATTACATCCGCTTCTTCAATAGCTAATTCAGCTTGTAATCGCATCATCTTAGGAATAACATGACTATTTTCAGTAATGAACTCGATACCACCTGTATCGATCATTGTAAACTCACGATTTAACCACTCTGCATCGAAGTAAATACGGTCCCTTGTTACCCCCGGAATATCTTCAACGATAGAGATACGTTTATTAACAATGGCATTAAAAAGTGTAGATTTACCAACATTTGGACGGCCTACAACAGCCACTAATGGTTTTGCCATAGTTTCACCTCATTATCTAATCTAATACATTACTATATTTTATCATATTCTAAGTAAAGTACGCAAAAAGGCTAACCAAGGAAACCTTGGCTAGCCTTATATTAGACAATGAATTATTCAGCGTCTTCTGCAGTTTCTTTTGATTCCATCAATTCAGTCAAAGCCAAACCCAATTTCTTTTCATCTTTGTTAAGAGAAATGATTTTAACTTCAACTTCTTGACCACGGTTCAAGTAATCTTCAACTTTCGCATTACGTTGTTTTGTAATTTGGGAAATGTGAAGTAAACCTTGGATGTCGTCATTAACAGCTACAAATGCACCGTAAGCTACTAAACGAACAACTTTGCCGTTGATAACATCGCCAACATGCAATGTTTCTTCAGCAACGTCCCATGGGCTCTTAGATAAAGCTTTCAAGGACAAGGATAATTTATTGCTTTCAGCGTCGAAAGATTGTAATTTAACTTCGATTTCTTGACCAACGGAAAGAACATCTTCCACTTTTTTAATTTTTTGCCAAGAAATATCGGAAATGTGAAGTAAACCTTCAATACCGCCGATATCTACGAATGCACCATAAGGCATGATTTTACGAACGATACCTTTATAGTTTTCACCAACGTTGATGTTTTTCAATGCTTCAGCTAATTTAGCTTGACGTTCCACTTCTAATACTGCACGACGGGAAAGAACCAAACGGTTTTTCTTTTCATCGATTTCAAGTACTTTAGCTTCAAATTCTGTACCAACCAAGTTGTCCAAAGATTTCACAAAATGAACATCACCTTGGGACAATGGAATGAAACCACGAAGGGATTTAACTGTTACTACTAAACCTGCTGGGATAGCATCAATACCTTTACATACGATAGCTTCATCTTTTTCTTGTGCTTCGATAACATATTGCCAATCTTCATCTTTAGCCAAGCGAGTCATGGAAAGATAAATAGGATTATCTTCTTTGATGTGATTCATGATAACTGCTTTAATTTCATCACCATTTTTTAACACATCTTTGGCAGATTCTGGTGCTGGATAAGAAATTTCAGTTCTGTTCAAAATGGCTTCAGTTTTGTAGCCAAAAGATACATAAGCTCGTTCATCTTCAACTTGAACTACTGTACCTTCTACAACGTTCCCTTTCTTAAATTCTTCTTGACCTTCGGCTGCTAATAATTCTGCAAAATCTTTCATTGTCTCAATGACCTCCTTAATAATCCAGTCGGGAGTCGATGCTCCTGCTGTTACTCCTACCGTCTGTACTCGGTTAAACCATTCCAGTTGTAATTCAGTAGAAGTTTCAATGTGATACGTTGTACATCCAACGTCACGACAAACCTCTGCCAATCGGTTCGTATTGCCGCTGTTCTTACCACCTATCACTATCATAAGATCTACATTACGTGCTAAATCAACGGCAGAATTCTGTCGTTCTTGCGTTGCATTGCATATCGTTTTGAAAACCTTAAGATTCTTAGATTTTTTCTCTAATATGTCTATTATACTGTTAAATTTGAATTGTGAAAAGGTTGTTTGCACAACAACACCCATTTTTTCCACAATTTGTAGTTTTTCAGCGGAATCTTCATCTTCAATGATTATTCCTTCGTTATTCGCCCATAAATTGATACTTTTGACCTCAGGATGGTTTTTTTCCCCTAAAATCACCAAAGTCATACCTTCTTCAATGACAGACTTTGCATCTTGTTGTGCTTTTTTTACATATGGACATGTAGCATCCACAATATGTAAGCCCTTTTCTTCTGCCTCTTCGTAAATAGCGGGACCTACACCATGAGAGCGAATAATCATAGTCCCTTCTGCGATATCAGACACTTCTTGAACAGGGCTTACCCCTTTATCTTCAAGACGTCCTACAACCTGAGGATTGTGAATAATAGGCCCTAATGTATAGCTTTTACCATCGCTATTTGCAGCTTCATTTGCCATTTCGACAGCCCGTTTTACACCATAGCAAAAGCCATGATTTTCAGCCAAAATTATTTCCATAAAGTCTCCTCTATACGATTTTCATGATAAGAATCTATCATTTTTTGAATCTCATTTTTAACACGATCATTTACTTCTTGGATTGCTTCTGGTGTCGCCTTAGCTTTTTCAACTGGAATCGGTTTACCAATGATACAAGCAACTTTATCGCGTTCCATATTATAAGAACCAATGATAGCAACAGGCACTATGCTAACCCCTGTTCTAAGTGCAATTGATGCTGCACCATCATGAAATTTACCAAGTTTGCCATTTTTTTGGCGGTTGCCTTCTGCAAAAATTCCTAAAACCTTATTGTCCTTAAGTAGCCCCATTGCATGACGAATAGCAACCTTATCAATAGCTCCACGATTTAAAGGAAACGCGCCAAGCCATGTACAAATAAACCGAGATATAGGATTCACAAATAATTCTTGTTTAGCCATAAAATGTACATGCCTAGGTAATGCATAACCACAAATAGGTGGATCATTATTACTTAAATGATTAGGAACAACGATAACAGGTCCTTCCATTGGGAAATTATCGCGACCATATACTTTCAACCCATACCCTACCTTATAGCGAAGCCAAAAGGCTGTACGCCATAACCAGGTAGAAAATTTATTCATGATTGATTGTCTCCTGTACTAAATTCAATATATATGCCACAGTTTCATCGAAAGTCATATCGCTAGAGTCTACAACTACTGCATCGTCAACACATATAAGTGGAGATTCTTCACGATTTTTATCCATTTCATCGCGACTTTCTACGTTCTTTTTAATTTCTTCTAATGTTTGCTCGTTTGGTGTACCTTGTACTTCAAGCCATCTACGTTTTGCCCGCGCATCAACAGAAGCAGTTAAATAGATTTTTAACTCTGCATCTGGTAATACAACGGATCCTATGTCTCGACCATCTAATATAACGCCCCCAACAGCAGCCATCGCCTGTTGACGTTCTACCAAATATTGTCGAACCCCTTTATATGACGCTATAGTCGATACATTATCATTAATTTGTTGTTGGCGAATTAATGATGTTACATCTTTATCTTTAACATAGACTTTATATGCTGTTGCAGTAGGTTCTAAAGTCAAATTCAAAGATGGTAATAAAGCTTCTACAGCAGCTTGATCTTTAACATCGATTTGACTATTAAGAACTGCCCATGTAACACCACGATACATGGCACCTGTATCAATATATAAATACCCTAATTCATTGGCCACTACTTTAGAAATACTACTTTTACCAGCCCCTGCAGGACCATCAATAGCAATGGCAATTTTTTTAGTGCTCATAATAACCTCTATTCTTCATCACCGTGTACGGCATGCATAGCCGCCACATAGCCTGTGGAAAAGGCAGCTTGTAAATTATATCCTCCTGTAAAAGCATCAATGTCTAGTACTTCGCCAGCACCATATAAACCGCCAATCAATTTAGACTCCATAGTTTTAGGATTAAATTCTTTTAAGGAAATACCACCAGCTGTTACAATAGCCTCCGCTACTGGTCGTAACTCCTTAACTGTTAATGTCATATGTTGCAACACATGACATAAGCGCAAACGCTCTTCCTTTGTAATTTGATTAATTGGTTTAGTAGAATCTAGCTCAGCAAGCTTTATAACAATTGGAATAAGATTCACCGGCAATAAATCCTTCATACCATTAGCCAATTGTTTTTTTGAATATAAATCAAAGTCCTTTTGCAAGCGCTTATTCAATACTTCTGCAGCCAAGGCAGGCTTAAGATTAATTTCAATAGTAATTTGAGGATTCTTCTTCCGAAGCAACTTACCTACCGTGTGACTTAACGATAGAATTGTAGGCCCCGTAAGACCAAAATGGGTAAACATCATCTCCCCAAATTGTTTAGCTTGCACCTTATTTTTAGAAACTACAGAAACCTCAACATTGCGAAGACTAAGCCCCATAATTTCCTTTACCCACGTTTCGTTTGTAACGATAGGTACCAAAGATGGACGAATATCAGTAATAGTATGTCCCACTTTTTCGGCTAAAGTATAACCATCACCAGTAGAACCGGTCAATGGATAGGATGCGCCACCAGTACAAATGATAGCAGCATCACAAGCATATTGTTCTTTATCAGTTGTAACACCGACTACACGATTATCCTTTACAGTAATCGATGTAACAGGTTCATTTAAATGAACTTGGACACTATACTTTTTGAGGATATTCATAAAGGTATTGCGTACTTCTAATGCAGAATCGGATTCAGGAAACACTCGTCCCCCACGTTCTACTTTAGTTTTTAACCCCCAGCTGTGCAATAAGTTCAGAAGATCTTCATTGCTAAAGCGTTCATAGGCACCGTATAAGAACTTACCATTACCAGGAGTGTTTTTAATAAATTGAGCCATATCTGCACTATTCGTAATATTACAGCGACCTTTACCGGTAATGCCCATTTTCTTACCAACCATATTCATTTTTTCTAATAAGATGACGCGTGCCCCTTCTCGGCCTGCTATAACAGCAGCCATTAATCCTGCTGCACCACCGCCAATGACTATGATTTGTTTCATGCCTTATCTGACCCCAATACTTTTAGCGCTTTTACTTCACGAATTGTTAGTTGACGAGAAGCACCGCGTTTTACACCACCTAAAGTAAGACCAGCATAAGCAATGCGTTTTAAGTTATGAATACGATATCCAAAATGTTCAAACATACGACGAACTTGACGATTACGGCCTTCATGAATGGTAATTTCCACTTCGTGTACCCCATTATGAACATCAAAGCCTAAATCTACAATTGTTGCAGGCGCAGTCATACCATCTTCGAGCTCTACACCATTTGCAATACTTTGTAAATCTTCATCGCGAACACGGCCTTTGATACGAACTTCATAAGTCTTTTCCACACCTTTAGATGGATGTGTTAAGTTCTGTGCTAACTCACCATCATTAGTAAGTAATAATAAACCTTCTGTATATAAGTCGAGACGTCCAATAGGATAAATGCGTTTAGACTCGTTTTTAATATAATCCAAAACAGTTTCTCGACCTTGAGGGTCAGATACAGATGTAATGACACCCTTTGGCTTATTTAACAAATAATATACAGGCTTCTCTTGAGCCAATAATTGACCATTAACCTTAACCTTATCTTTTTGTGGGTTAATTTTGAACCCTAGTTCGGTTACCTTACGGCCATTGACCTGTACTTTACCTTCAGTAATTAGTTCTTCTGCCTTACGTCGTGATGCAACACCACAACTGGCAATATATTTCTGTAATCGTTCCATGTTATCCTTCTGTTTCCGAAACTTCTTGATGTAAGGCTTCAATAGATTCTACACCAGCACTTCTCAAAAACTCATCAGTTGTGCCATATAAAATCGGTCTGCCAACAGTATCCTTATGACCTAATTCAGCTATAAGAGATTTTGTCAATAATTGTTTTATAATTTTATCGCTATTTACACCGCGAACCTCTTCGATTTCAGCCTTTGTAATAGGCTGCTTATATGCGATAACAGCTAATGTTTCCATGGCCGCATTAGATAGTTTATCTTCTTTTTTACGAATATGACCAACATAATCAGCACATGCAACAGCACTGACTAATTCAACACCGGCTCCTGATATACGTAATCGAATACCTCTATTTTGTTCTTCTAGTTCACGTTGTAATTCTTCTATATATTTTTGTGTTTCCTCTGTGGAAAGCCCAAACACCTCTTCTAGCATATCTATCGATATAGGCTTTGCTGCTGAAAACAAAACGGCTTCTAAATGCATCATTGGTAAGCTCATATAGCCCCCTTTCTACACGGCCCCATCCAAGGTAGCAGTGAATATAATATCATCATCTTCATAACGCATTTCCATAACTTGTTGTTTTAATAATTCTAAAACAGCCATAAAGATGGTTACCATACCACTTTTTGTTTCAATTGCTACTAATAACTCTCTAAAATATAAACTTTCACCACGATGTATACGACTAGACAAGGATAGAATCATATCCTCTAAACTATATGTATCCTTTTCAACCTTTACCTCACGAATTGTTTCCTCTTCTGGTAACTCTTTAGCTCGTTTTAAGGTTTGATAAAAAATTTGGTATAACTGTGAAAGTTCTAAATTATATACATTATCTAATCCAAGTACGCTCGTCTCTTCTGGCCGACTAAATATATTTGCAGATACAGCTGTACGCTCTATTAACAAAGATGTAAAATCTTTGATTTTCTTAAACTCTACTAATTTTGCAACTAACTCATCACGTGGATCCTCAGCTTCATCTGGCTCAGGTTCAGCCTTAGGTAACAGCATACGAGATTTAATTTGTAATAAGGTCGATGCCATTACAAGAAACTCACTACTATAATGAATATCAAAATGGTTCCAATTATCTAGATATTCCAAGTATTGACTCGTTATTTCAACGATAGGAATATCGGTGATTTCTATTTTATGTTTTTCAATGAGATGCAAGAGCAAATCAAGGGGACCTTCAAAAACGTCCAACTTGTAATTATAATCTCCCATAAACCCCAATCCTCAGAAAAAATGTACTTTAACTATATAATTATAAAGCATTTATAGTAGTACTTTCAAATAATTGTTTTTTTTACACTCATCTGCTATCTTTATTATTGTAATTATTATATATTATAAAAGATATGTTATTGTGTATTCCTTTTAGAAAGGATTTATTATGTCATCGAGTGTGAAGCAAATTGGGCAAAATCCCATTTTTCGCTTTGGTATTATAGGTATTGTTTTATATATCGTTTTATTTTTAATTTATGAGCCCATAACTTTAGGACTTGATGTAGAAGATATTACGATTTTAGCAGTACCAACAATTGTAGGTACCTTTTTATTTCAATATTTTATGGGGTGTACCGTTTTCCACAGGCCTTTTTTAGGGTATGGCCTAGTTGGAATCTTATGGGCACTTACCTTTCCACTTTTATTCCACTGGTCTTATGTAAAGCCTCTATATTTCTATGAGTTTGCTAATGATTTTTTATTTGGCTTATTGATTTTCATGGGATTATCAGGCATTCAGTTTTTACTGAACCAAACAAACCGCTTCCATAAAACAACGTCCTTAATCATGGCTATTATTTCCATGATTTTAAGCTTAATACCATTCTTACAAATCGGCTATTACATGACTACCTGGCATTGCTTAACTCCAGCCAGTCTGCTCGCCGTATATATGACCAATCCAGAAGAAGCATTTGGTTTCTTAAAAAATGCAGCCGGAATTCCTGGTCTTATTGCAGTAAGTATTGGTCTTATCTTATGGACTTATTTATTATACTGGTCTAACTTAGGAATGAGAGCAGTAGTAAACTTAAATACTACTCGTCCTATGCGCTCAGCTATGCTCATCGCATCCCTTGTAGCATTTCTAGTATATGTACCATTCTTCTTGTTCCCTCAAACCTGTATTGTGGCGAACTGGATTGCTGCAGGCGATTATGTAAAACAAATGCAACAATATAATGATAATCACCACTTAGTATTTGATTCCTTTAATTTAGACACAAAAGAAACAGCGGCGAACAAAACACCTGGTACTATTATTCTAGTCATCGGTGAATCTAGTTCTCGAGATTATATGAAAGTATATAATCCAAGTTTTCCATATGATGACACTCCATGGCAAGGCAATATGCGTGCCGACAATAAAGACTTTGTCTTCTTTGATAATGCATATTCATCCTACGTACAAACAGTACCAACCTTGGAGCGCGCACTATCTGAACGAAATCAATACGATGATAGACCATTTCTTGACTCAGCTAACATCTTAGATGTGGCAAAAAAAGCTGGCTACACTACTTCTTGGTTTAGCAATCAAGGTGTATTCGGTGAATATGATACAGCTATCTCATTAATGGCTAAGACTGCTGACACAACAAAATGGGCCCATGAGTCTTATGCATTTTCAGATCGTTATGATGAAGCACTGTTGCCATTATTAGAAACTGTAGATCCTACCAAAAATAACTTTATCGTTATTCATATTATGGGTAGCCATATTTATTATAATGACCGTTACCCTCATGAATTCAGTAAATGGAAACAAGGTCCGTATCCTGATGGTCAAGAAGCTTATGCTAACAGCCAATTATATACAGATTGGTTATTACAACAAATTTACAACTATGGCAAAGACAAATTAAACTTACAAGCTATGGTGTATTTTTCTGATCACGGTGAAAGCTTAGATAAGTCTCATAACCCTGACACATTTGACTTTGTTATGACACATATTCCATTCTGGGTATACTTATCTCCACAATATCGCTCAACTTATCCACAGACTGCTGAGATACTTGCTAAACATGAGCATCAATTCTTTACAAATGATTTGCTATATGACACATTAGTGGGTCTTATGCATGCTCCAAGCCAGCGATATGATGTAACACGAGATTTTAGTAATACTCAATATCGATTTAATTTACATAACTTAACTACATTACTTGGTGAACAGCCATTGGCAAATGATCCTATTAATGCAGGTAAGTAGTCTTTTATTAGTATTGTAACTATTAATTTTTCTAATGTTAATTAGTTATTTTAATAGTAAAGCAACTTAATATAACAAAAAAGAGATGAGTTAAACTCATCTCTTTTTTTCTGCAAGTAAAAGTTCTATATCATCTTCTGTATAAATACTTAAATTCTTTTCCAACAATGCCTCGATAGTACATCCATGACCATCCGTCAAAGATCTACTAAAAGTCCCATCATAAATGCGCTTATATCCACAGCTGGGGCTTTTCGCCTTCATCAAAGCTTCCTTGCAACCATGTTTAAGCGCTATATCAACTGTTAATTGAGCCCCTTGCAGAAACTCATCCGTAACATCGGTTCCATTAGCAGTACATATACGATTACCTTGACGCTCCGCAGGATCACGAGGCGTGCTAAGTCCGCCCAATACTTCCGGACATACTGGTACTAATTCATAATATTCCTTTAGAACTTCTATCTTGTCGATATAATTGTCTTTGCCATCATATCGACAAGGTACACCACAAAGGCATTCACTAATCAATAATTTTGGTTTCTTGTTCATAAATTTATATACACCTATCTTAAATTAAATTATCGCAAAATATCAAAATCCAATATATACAATGCTGTATATATACAATCAAGATAAATACAAAAGTATATATTACTCCAATAAACTTTATATAAGAAAAAAAGACTAACCTAAAAGTTAGTCTTAATTGGTGCCGAGGACCGGAATCGAACCGGTACGGTTGTCTCCAACCGACGGATTTTAAGTCCGTTGCGTCTGCCTGTTCCGCCACCCCGGCATGGGTAACGATTGTGGAGGCGGCACCCAGAATCGAACTGGGGAATAAAGGTTTTGCAGACCTCTGCCTTACCGCTTGGCTATGCCGCCATATAAAATTGGAGCGGGAAACGAGATTCGAACTCGCGACCCCCGCCTTGGCAAGGCGGTGCTCTACCGCTGAGCTATTCCCGCATACAGAACCGATAATTACTATAACATAATTATCAATCTGTCGTCAAGGATGAATTAAGTCCGTCCTGACTGCCATATAATAATATCAATTTACACATATAGTGTCAATGGTTTTTCCATAAAATACTAGTAAATATTGGTTTAAAGACCATCGCCCACATAAGAAAAAGGGAGATGGTACAATCCCCCTTTAAAACGGGTTATTCTTTATCCTTTTGTCTACCTTTACCGGCTCCATCTTCGGCTACACTCACCTCTGCTTCAACGAAGGTTTTCATGTCATTTAGCATATGCATAGATGCATTGATAACAGATAGGCCCATGGTAGAACCTAAGGCTTCATCGATTAGCAGTTTATAGTCTAAATAAGGCTTTACCCCTAAGAAGCGACATTGTTCCTTATGTATAGGTTCATCATGTATAGGCTCATCATAGGCAGCCGATGGGAACACATAGTCCTTAACTAGCGGTTCAATGGTAACCGCCGCCAAAACAGCTGCACCAGTTACTATATTATCAAAGACTACAGCCATGCGATGGCTAGCAGCTCCTAAGATAAAGGCCGTTAAAAATGCAATATCTAAACCACCCGCTATGCGAAGCAAGTGCAATACCGCATCACGGCGCTCACTTTCACTAATAGCAGACCAATCATCAACAGCAATATTAAATCGATCTACAAAAGAATGAATATGAGCAGCACGTTCATCCA
This sequence comes from uncultured Veillonella sp., assembly GCF_938010505.1. Classification (GTDB taxonomy): domain Bacteria; phylum Bacillota; class Negativicutes; order Veillonellales; family Veillonellaceae; genus Veillonella. The sequence continues at coordinate 14,850 of NZ_CALLVP010000153.1, forward strand.
CTGTAGGCCCCCATTCATTGTGTACGAGAATATCATTGTAGGCACAGCCTGTAATAGTAGCCGTCGTTACGAGAGAATCTAAGAAGGCTCTCTCCCCTACGTTACCAATCGCCACCACTTGTAGCCCATCTGCATGTAATTTATCTGCATAGGTAAAACCTAGCTCAAGAGCACGCTCTAATTCATCTCGAGAAATAACGGGTTCTACACCAAAAAAATGGGACCCTTTTCGAATCACCTGTTGCTCAATATTTGCTAAATCAGAAGTGTCTTGTTCTAGACCTACATTCACCACATGTACAACAGCATTTAATTTAGCTGCAGCCCCTTGTGTAGCTGTTCTTCCCTCATTAAAGCGTTTTATGGCAGCATAACTTTCACTACCATGTTGATCATTTTGCGGTCCATCTACCAAGTGATCAGCTGCCACAACGAGCACACCTTGACGCAAATGATTTGGTTTAGGGTCTCCTAAAATTCCTGCAAAACGCTCCGCTATGGTTTCTAACGTAGCCAGGCTATAGATGGGCTTTGTCAAATTATCAATACGGAATCGACATGTTTCCATTGCTTGTGTATCTAACGGCTCAATTTTGAAAGTTCTCATTTATTACCTCCTGTAATGGCCATATACATATGCACCGCAAGATCTAGCATCCCCATTTGTATCGAACTGCCAGAGGCTTCCCCCAAACAAAGCCCCAAGTCTACATACGCTTCTAAGCCTAGGTTTTCTAAGGAGGACTTCGCCGCCTTTTCTGCAGACAAATGAGATGCCATCACATAATCCATCGCATTTGGAGCCAATGTTTTAGCCACCAATGCACAAGCCGATGTATTAAATCCATCGATAATAACTAACCCATGATTTGCTGCAGCGCCTAAGATAACACCAACAATACAAGCAAATTCAAAACCGCCTACAGACGATAAAATACCAAGAGCATCATCCTTACTAATATCCTTATATTTTTCTAGCACATCATGAACGATCCGCTGTTTTAGTTTGAGTCGTTCATCGGAAATATTCGTTCCTCGTCCCGTCGCCTCTTCCGCTGTAAGTCCTGCAAACTTAGCAGTCATAAGGGCACTAGCTGTCGTATTTGATATGCCCATTTCACCTACCAAAAATACGTTAAAGCCTTCATCGATTTTTTCTTTTACTAGACGAATCCCTGTTTCGATGCCCTCCACGGCTTGTTCGCGTGTCATGGCGGGCTCTTCTACAAAGTTTTTTGTACCCATCCCCAGTTTATGACTTCGAAGACCTAGAACCCAACTCATATCCGCATCAATCCCCATGTCGATAACTTCCATTTGGGCCCCACAATAATTAGCTAGGGAGTTAGCACCCGCCCCTTTAGGGATTAGATAATTTTGTGTCATCCCAACAGTTGTTTCCTTGGGATACGCACTGACCCCCATATCAGCTACGCCATGATCCGCAGAAGCAATAATCATACATGGTTTTGGCACGGATACCTGTTCTTGATTCGTAGCCGCCCCATATTGAGCCACAACATCTACAAGACGACCATATAGTTCCACCGGCGATTCTGCATTCCAGCTATTAAATATATGTTGTTCAATCTTTAAGCTGCGACCTGTAATAGCGCCACAAGTTTCTTGTAACAAACTCATAAAAGCTCCCTTAACATAATATATTTACATACTCATATCGATATATAGTATACACGATTCTAGATATATGTCATGTTTTTTCAGTTACATTTACTCTCTTATAGGATACAAAAGTACGCCATTTTAATTATCCTTGATTTGACCAGTTAAATACGGTAACTTTCCTCGAATCTCTCGACTTCGTTCAAGATAGCTTTCTAATGCTTGTCCTTCATCATCTTGTGAAAGTATCGCTTTAACATGTTCAATTTCTGATTCAATTTGTGTAAGGCCTTCAATAACATTATGACGATTGCCATAGATAATTTCGCGCCACATAGATGGTAACCCACCTGCAACACGCGTACAATCACGGAACCCACCAGCAGATAATTTCATGCGTAATTCGCCCAATTCACCACCGCCAGAAACTTGTGTCACAATGGACGCCAACAAATGCGGCATATGACTAACCATCGCAAGATATGCATCATGGTCATAAATATCGACAAACTCAATACGAGACCCTAAGGCACGACCCATTTCAGCTAATTCTTGAGCAACTTCTTCACTATATACATCTGAGGCCTTATCCTCTAAAACGATCCAGCCCATGCCTTTAAAAAGGTTCTTATGAGATACTTCATAACCACCCTTTTCAGAGCCTGCCATAGGATGAACAGATACAAAAATCGTACCCTTAGGAATAGAGTCATATACGGCATGAACAAAATTTTCCTTAGCACTGGATACATCTGTTACGACTTGTCCTGGTCTAAATAGATGAGCCGTTTCAGTAAAAAGTCGTGCATTTGTATCAGGCGGCAAGGAGAATACAACGATATCAGAATGTTTAATCAATGGTTCAACTTCTGTCCATGCAGCTTTTACTACGCCATCTTGAATGGCCGCATCACAGACCTCTTGGCGACGTGCATAACCTACTACCTCATAATCGGTATATGCTTTTAAGGCCTTTGCCAAGGACCCACCTAATAGACCTAGTCCAATAATACCCACAGTCTTGCTCATATAAACCTACTTTCAAGTAAAACTAGCAATGTCTATTCTCTAATATAATGCTAGTTATATTACATTATTATTTAGCTAATTGTAAATCAAAATTAGAGAGAATGAAATTAAGCCTCGATAAGATGCTTGTTTCTCCATTTGCCGCTATACCAACGATATACAAACAATAAACCTCGCAAGATTTCATCAGCGGCCATGGCAATCCATATACCAACAAGGCCCCAGCCCCAGTAAATACCAAATAGATACGATAATGGCACGGCGCATAACCACATGCCAAAGATTCCCACTAGCATAGGCGTACGAATATCACCGGCAGCCTGCAAACAACCAACCATAACGATATTTACTGCACGTCCTAGCTCAAGAAAGATCTCAACCAGTAATACATTATGTGCTAACTCTAGGATTTCCGGATCTGAAGTAAACACAGATACAACAAAATCACTAGTCACATAGAAGAATGTAGCAAGGCCTACGCTAATAGCAATCGCTAAATACATGGACCTCCATACACGACTAGTAACCTCCTCTTGGCGCTTAGCGCCCATTAGGAAACCTACGATAACTTGTGAAGCATTGGATAGCGCTATGGTGTATACATAACAAAGCATGGCGATAACAGATACATAAACTTTAGTATTAATAACTGCTAAGCCTAACATGTTGACCATTTTCATGATCGTAGTTTGAGATAATTGATAGCTCAATGTTTCTCCACCAGAAGGAACACTGATATGCAATAAAGATTTAACAGTATGCCACGGAAATGGTTTTAAGAATGAAAAGCTAATTTTTAAGGTCAATAATTTCTTAAAAGTATAACCAATAATAATGAGGCCTACTACCTTAGATAGCCACGTAGAAATAGAAACACCTAATACCCCAAGACTTGGTATTGGACCATGTCCAAAGATTAATACATAGTTTGTTAGAATATGAATGATATTCATCACAAGGGCAATGTACATGGTAACGCGTGTTAATGAGTGACCCCTAAATACGGCTACTAACGCATAATACATCGCTTGTATCGGTAGCCCTGCAGCAACGATAGTAGTATATATCGACGTATCACTCATCGTTTCTGGTGGTATACCTAGCCATGTAAAGATCCATTTATGACAAATAATAAAGAATACTGCCGCTATAGATGAAAAGAGAAAATTCATCATTAAGCTGACCGTACATACCTCTGATAGCTTGGACTGGTTTCTCGCTCCTAAATATTGGGCAATCAAAATCGTCGTAGCTGTACTCATGACGATGATGAGCATAATAAAGATATTTAAAATTTGATTGGCATTAGCTACCGCTGCTACCGCTTGAGGCGAGTAGTGACTCATCATCAATTGGTCTATATTACCTACTAGCATCTGTAGGAACACTTCAATAAATATAGGCCAACTCAAAGTCCAGATAGATAGACTAATCCCCTTTTCGTATGCTTTCATAAAAACCTCTGCAATGAATACGATACAATTGCAATGAATATCATACAATGTCCTTATTATATCACGTTATATAACCACATGGGACAAATCGCAGAAATCAATCTACCAAATAGTTTTTCATAAAATAGTACATACAAAAAACGTGCCACCCGAAGGTGACACGTTTATTATGTAGATAAGCAAGTATCTATAGTGTTCTGCTAATGCTTATTTGAAGCCATTACAAAGGCTGTCGAATAATGCTTGGTCTGGTTTTACAACATCTTCAGTCAATGGACGAGGATGTGCACCACCATTAGCTGCTGCCAAGGATTTTTCGAAGGAAGGTTTAGTTTTATCTTGGTAAATAAGACCCGTAACCAAACCATCTGTATCACCCAAAGTTTTAAGTGCTGCTGCACGATCTGTTGGGTCATATCCTTCTGGCAATGCTACTAAGTGTTCTTTGAACCAGTCATAGCTATTGCGTTTGTTATATGTAACACATGGGCTAAATACGTTGATGAAGGAGAAGCCATCATGATCCATAGCTTGTTGAATCAAATCAACGAGCTCTTGACGGTTGACCATATAGCTTTGAGCTACGAATGTAGCACCTGCTGCAATCGCTGTTTCACAGACGGACAATGGAGACTCGAACGCACCATGAGGAGTTGTTTTTGTAACAAAACCGATGTCGGAACGAGGGGATGCTTGCCCTTTAGTCAAACCATATACATGGTTATCCATTACAATATATGTCATGTTTACATTACGTTTGAAAGCATGAATCGTGTGACCCATACCGATAGCAAACGCATCGCCGTCACCGGAGAATGCAATAACTTCTAAATCTTGGTTAGCAAGTTTAACGCCTTGAGCGTAAGGAAGCGCACGACCATGAGTTGTATGCGCACCATAAGCATAGAAATAACCACCGATACGGCTAGAACAACCGATACCGGAAATTACTGCTAATTTTTCTGGTGGAATATTTTTCGCTACCACAGCATCAGTAACCGCTGCTTGAACCCCATAATGGCCACAGCCTGGGCACCAGTTAGGACGAATATCGTTTCTGTAATCTTTAGCTGTTGCCATATTATAGGACCTCCTTAATTGCATTTTTCACATAACTTTTTGTGAATGGATTACCATCGTATTTCAAGCAGCTAGAAATCTTATGTTTCTTATGCATGTTGATTTTAAATAAATTAGTCAATTGACCAGTTTTATTATGCTCTACGATAACCACTTTTTTCGCAGCATCAAAGAATGGTTGTAATTGTTTTGCTGGGAATGGTTTAATCAAGCGCAATTGTAAGTGGTTAACCTTAACGCCTTCTTGATCGAATTCAGTAACTGCTTCTTCGATAGCACCACGGCTAGAAGCCATACCTACAACGAGTACATCTGCTTCGTCGTATTTAGCGTTGTTCAAGAATGGTTCATAGTTGTCAGCCACAGTTTCCAATTTGCGGAAACGTTTATCAGTTTGCGCTACGTGCATTGTAGGCGCTTCTGCTGGTTTACCTTCTTCATTATGCTCTAAGCCTGTGGAAAGGAATAGACCCTTTTTCATACCTGGAATTGTACGAGGGGAAATGCCATCTTCAGTCAATTCAAAGCGTTTGAAGTAGTTAGGTTGTACCAATTCAGGAAGTTCAGCTTCTTTCATCATTTTGCCGCGATTAATAGGTACGCGGTTCAAATCAAAGGAAGGAACGGATTGTTTATTCAAACCTTGTTGTAAGTCAGGCATAAAGATAACTGGACATTGATACATTTCTGCCAAGTTGAAAGCTTTTTGAATTTCATAGAAGCATTCTTCGATAGATGTTGGAGAAATTACGATACCAGAATAGTCGCCATGTGCATTGTAGCAAGCCGCATCAATATCGGATTGTTCAACTTTTGTAGCCATACCAGTGGATGGGCCAGAGCGTTGAACGTCGATAACAACCATTGGCAATTCAGCCATGGAAGCCATGGACAAGGATTCTGCCATCAAGGAAAGGCCTGGACCAGAAGTACATGTAAAGCCACGAACGCCTGCGTATACGCCGCCCATAGCTGTCATACATGCTGCGATTTCGTCTTCTGTTTGAACAACTGTAGCACCTAATTTATCCATGTTTTTAATCATGAATTCCATAACTTCGGATGCTGGTGTAATAGGATAAGATGCCATGAAACGGGAACCTGCTGCAATAGCACCAAGAGCACATGCTTCGTTACCTAATAAGAACATTTGATCTTTCTTACCAGGTGCTGGCAATGTATCGATTTCAACATCGCCCAATTTTTCCATTACAAGACCATGACCATCATCGAAAGCAGCCAAGTTTTTATCTATGATTTCTTGGGATTTCTTTGCGAATTGTTCAGCAATAGCATCTTTAAACATCTTAGTTTCAAAACCAAGAAGAGCTACAGACATACCAAGTGCTACGATGTTACGCATCAACATGGAGCCTTGTTTCATTGCTGTTTCAGAGATTGGCAAAGATAAGCAATTAATCTTTGTACCTTCGTATTTAGAGAAGTCAGGATTTACTTTGCTATCACAAATAATATAACCGCCATCGCGAACTTCGGAACCGTGCATATCAACAGTTTCTTGGTCAAGAGCTAGCAAGAAGTCTACCCCTTCACCGATAGACATAATTTGATTCAATGCTACGCGCAATGCGAATGTAGTATGACCACCTTTGATACGGGATGCAAATAAACGTTGGCTATACAAGGAATAGCCTTCTTTAGCAAGGATTGTGGCCATGATTTCGCCGCAACTCTCGATACCTTCACCTTGTTGGCCGCCCATTTTCCAGATAAAATCTTTACGTTTTTGCAAGAGATTCACCCTCCTTAGGATAAAAATTACACTGCTGACAAGAGTCTACCTTACTATTTTAATGTATGTATAGTACGAACCTGTCTTATATCGTCATTGTATCATGTATATTTTAGGTTTACAATGTATCATTTCACATAATAATAGGTATAAATTAAGGTATTATAACTAAAAATTATAAGAGAAAAAGGATACCACTTTTTAAGTAGTATCCTTTTAGTATTTATGCTTATCGTTTTATATTCAGACGGCAAAAAAAGAGTCTATATAAAATTATATAGAATATTTATTCTTAAATTATTTAGAATATTTATTCCGTAACACCTCTTGTTGCCGCTCTTCAGTAAAGAATATTTCCTCTAAACATAAGCCTTGAGCGGGTGCAGTTTTCCCTATAACACGGCGGTCCTTAGCTGCTAAGTACCCTTTAATGTCCTCCACCTTACGGCGACCAAGCCCGACATCTACGAGTAGGCCTGCAATATTACGCACCATATGGTATAAGAACCCATCACCAAGCACAGAAATCGTCACGTGAGACTCTTTTGCCTCCACATGGATTCCCAGGATAGTCTTAACTGGATCCGCAGGTGTTGAATTCGTTCCCTTTAAGGTTGTAAAGTCATGCGTACCTAATAGTTCATTACCTGCAGCTTGCATCTGAGCAATATCTAAGGGCTTTTTCACATGCCAATGATACCGCTTCGTCAAAGGATCTGCAATGAGCTGATTATGAATAGTATACACATATTCCTTGCCATATATATTCCAACGAGGCTTCCAGTCTAATGGAATTTCTACCGCTTCTAGAACGACTATATCTTTTGGAATATGAGCTATCATGGCACGAGGAATATTTTCTACCGGTATAGTCCCCGACGTTTGAAAGGTACACACTTGAAATTTAGCATGCACTCCCGCATCTGTGCGAGAAGCACCGTAGATTTGAATCGGTTCATTACAAATTTTTGACAAACCATATTCTAAACAGCCTTGTACTGTTAATCCCTTATCGTCAGGTTGCTTTTGATACCCCGCTAAATCAGTGCCATCATAAGCCACTATGATTCGTACATTTCTCATAGCCCTAACCACCATAATACGATGAGTAGGATAGTAATTAAGATTACAGCACCGATGCCGATATAATCAACATAGGTTACTTGTAATTCTTTCATACGGGTACGGTTGACACCGCCTCTATAACAACGTGCCTCCATGGCAATGGCTAATTCGTCAGCACGTCTGAAAGCACTAATAAATAATGGTACTAAAAGCGGCACCATGTTTTTAGCGCGTTGAATGATAGAGCCCGTCACAAAGTCTGCACCACGAGCAGATTGTGCCTTCATAATACGATCGGTCTCATCCAGTAAGGTAGGAATGAAACGCAACGCAATGGTCATCATCATGGCCAGTTCATGAGCAGGAACACCAATGCGACGGAATGGATTGAGCAAGTGCTCGATGCCATCAGTCAAGCGGATTGGCGAAGTCGTATAGGTCAACAAGGAGGAGAACAAGATTAAGAAGATTAATCTTGCCGCCATTTGAAGGCCCATTGCCACCCCATGATCTGTAATATTAATAATTCCCCATTGGAAAATTGGATTACCTGGCGTCGTAAAAATATGAATACCCATGGTAAATACGATAATAATCCAAAGCGGTTTAATGGCAGACCACATAAGGCGCAATGGCAAACGCGATAACAGCATTGCAAAGATGGTAAAACCACCTACAATACCATATGCCAATGGAGAATTAGCCAAGAATATAGCTACAACAAAGATTGTAGTAGCAATAATCTTTGCTCGCGGATCCATGCGATGTAAGAAGGAATTACCTGGGAAGTATTGACCAATAGTAATGTTATTTAACATGGCTACCTCCCTCTAGAATTGCTTGTACCGCATCATCTACGGATAGTACGCGATTAGACACATCAAGGCCTTGTTCACGTAAATATTCCATGGTAACGGACACGGGAGGTACATCTACACCAACAGCTTGTAACTCATCGCGATGATTGTTAAAGATATCCATCGGTTCACCATCGAGAACGACACGCCCTTTATCGAGTACTACAAGACGAGAAGCCATGCGAGAGATATCTTCCATGTTATGAGATACGAGAATTACCGTTATCCCCTTTTCCTTATGAAGGCGAATGATTTCTTCAAAGATTTCTTCCCGACCGAATGGATCAAGTCCGGCAGACGGTTCGTCAAGCACGAGGAAGTCTGGGTTCATAGCCACTACACCAGCAATAGCAACGCGGCGCATTTGACCACCAGATAAATGAAATGGAGATCGTTCTGCATACGTGTCGTAGTCGAGACCTACAAACTTCATCGCATCTCGTACACGTTCATCTACATCATCAGCACTAAGCCCTAAATTTTTAGGGCCAAAAGCGATGTCTTGAGCAATCGTTTCTTCAAACAATTGATGCTCTGGATACTGGAATACCATGCCTACCTTATGGCGCATTTTTTTAGCTTCCTCTGTGGAGGCGCTAATATCTACACCATTGACCGTAACGGTACCAGTTGTAGGATGTAATAGCCCATTTAGATGCTGTACAAAGGTAGATTTACCGGAACCAGTATGACCGATAACACCTAAAAACTCCCCATTTTCAATGGTAAGAGATACACCACGAAGTGCAGTCTTTTCAAAAGGAGTACCCATGCCGTAAGTATATGTAATATTATCTAATACAATCGCCATTAGTGGGTTCCCTCCCCTCTTGAAGCATCTGTTGAGTGTATAGCGGATAATTGCTTACCTAACTTTGAGCCTTTGAGCCCTTTTGCTAACTCTTCATTATTAATGATACTCTTACCAACTTCATACCCTTTAGCATTCAGTTTGAAAGCAATTTCTGATGCCACCGGCACATCGAGGCCAAGACCTTTTAAAGTATCTACATGGCTAAAGATTTCACGAGGCGTACCATCATGTAATTTCACACCATTTTTCATGACCACAACGCGGTCAGCCGTAACGGCTTCCTCCATGAAGTGCGTAATATATACAATGGTAATACCTTCTTCTTTATTGAGCTTATGAACTGTTTCAAGAACCTCACGACGACCTTTTGGATCGAGCATCGCTGTCGGTTCATCAAGAACGATACAATCTGGTTTCATAGCTAATACGCCTGCAATAGCAATACGTTGCTTTTGACCACCCGATAACAAATGAGGGCCATGTTCTCTATATTCAGTCATATTAACAGCTGCTAAAGCTGCATCGACGCGTTTTCTAATTTCATCACTAGGAATGCCTAGATTTTCAGGACCAAAGGCAACGTCCTCTTCTACGACGGCCGCTACGATTTGGTTATCAGGATTTTGGAATACCATCCCCACATGTTGGCGAATATCCCAAATATGTGCCTCATCTCGCGTATCAAAGCCACACACATTGATATGTCCTTCGCTAGGTTGTAATAGCACATTAAAATGCTTGGCAAGCGTACTTTTACCACTGCCATTAGTACCGATGATACAAACAAATTCGCCGCGCTTAATGGATAGACTCACATCGTCTAAGGCACGTACGTCATTGCCGTTCTCATCAGTATAAATATGACTCATATGATTGACCTCAATCATAATGTCTTTTCCGTTCATGAATAGCCTCATATCTTTCTAGTCAATTTCGTTTCTATGAAAGTATAACCATTAACATTTACATTTATATTTATATTTACATTATCTATCATGCTCATATTGTGCATGATACAATATTTCAATTTATCCTATTAATAGGACTGGAATTTAATATTGTCTTAGATATCATGTAAAAGGTTAACAATATATATTCATTACTTACGATAACTGCTAACATATTACGATATTATACTAGTCGATTGTACCATAAAATTGACAATAAAAAAACGGTGCTGCAACGTAAGTTACAACACCGTATGAGTTTGATTAAACTAACTCGATAATAGCCAAAGGTGCAGCGTCACCTTTGCGAAGACCAGTTTTGATTACACGAGTGTAACCACCTTGACGGTCTGCATATTTTGGAGCAATTGTATCAAACAATTTTTTTACTACGCTTTCATCCATGAGGTATGCAAGAACTTGGCGACGTGCATGAAGATCACCACGTTTTGCCAAAGTTACCATTTGATCAGCTAAAGAGCGAAGTTCTTTCGCTTTAGCTTCAGTAGTTTCAATACGCTCATATTGGAAGAAAGATGTTAACATGCTACGGAACAACGCTTTACGAGCGGAGCTGTCGCGGCCTAATTTTCTGTACATTCGTCTTCCTCCTTATTCGCCTTTTTGTTTAAGTTGAAAACCACCTGGATGATTGTTGAGTTTTTCCTCAATTTCATCGATAGATTTTTTACCTAAATTGCGAACTTTTCCTAAGTCATCAATGGTTTTGTCTAGCAAGTCTGCAATTGTATTAATGCCAGCACGTTTCAAGCAGTTATACGCACGAACAGAGAGTTCCAACTCATCGATGGAAATCTTTGCTGGGCCGTCATCTACAGCTGGTTCTTCATTATCGGAACCAACTGGATCTATAACGATACCGCCTTCACCAGTGTTTACATCTACAACATCTGCAGAATGTGCTAATTTAGTGAAGTTCCCTAAATAACCAATCATAATGGCAGCAGATTTTGCCACTGCATCAGCAGCAGTAATGGAGCCATCAGTCCAAACTTCCAATGTAAGTTTGTCGAAGTCCATTTCATTGCCTACACGAACATCACTCACTTCGTATTTAGCACGGAGAATTGGAGAGAAGATGGAGTCGATTGGAATACAACCAATAACATCTGTATCTTTTTTATTCTTCGTGGAAGGAACGTAGCCTTTACCACGTTCGATCACTACGTCCATTACGAGATGAGCTGTCTCATCCATTGTCGCAATCACGAGTTCAGGATTCAATACTTCTACATCTGGTGGGAATTGCTCAGCCAAATCAGCAGCTGTCAATACGCCGTCCTTTTGGAAATCAAAATGAACTTCCAAAGGTAATTGTGCTTCTTCTTCAACTTTGAGGCACAATTGCTTTAAGTTAAGGATGATATCCGTAACATCTTCGCGAATACCAGGAATAGTAGAGAATTCATGAAGAACTCCATCAATTTTGATAGAGGTGATAGCTGCCCCATCCAAGGATGAAAGCAAAATTCTGCGTAAGCTATTACCGAGAGTGATACCATAACCACGATCTAGTGGTTCACATACGAACTTACCATAGCGACCGCCATCGGCGATGTCCACTTTCTCGATTTTAAGTTTCTTTTCTTCGCTCATCAGGAACATCCTCCTATACAACACACGTTCATAGTTAAATTATAGCACCGTATCAAATCGGCCGCTATAAATTATACACGACGGCGTTTTGGAGGGCGACAACCATTGTGAGGAATTGGAGTTACGTCTTTAATGGAAGTAACTTCAAGGCCTGCAGCTTGTAAAGCACGGATTGCAGCTTCACGGCCGGATCCAGGACCTTTTACGAATACTTCAACAGTGCGAAGACCATGTTCCATTGCAGCTTTAGCAGCTTGTTCAGCAGCCATTTGAGCAGCGAATGGAGTGGATTTACGGGAACCACGGAAGCCCAAGCCACCAGCGGAAGCCCAAGACAACGCGTTACCGTTTGTATCTGTTAAAGTTACGATAGTGTTATTGAATGTAGAACGAATATGAGCCGCACCGGATTCAATATGTTTCTTTTCTTTTCTTTTAGTTCTAACAACTTTTTTAGCCACGCTTTATCCCTCCTTTATCTTATTTCTTTTTACCAGCAATTGCTTTTCTAGGACCTTTGCGAGTACGTGCATTCGTTTTAGTACGTTGACCACGAAGTGGTAAACCCATACGATGACGTTTGCCTCGATAGGAGTTGATTTCAATCAAGCGTTTAATGTTAAGTGCTTCTTCACGACGAAGGTCACCTTCTACTTTGTATTCAGCATCTAACAATTCACGGATTTTCGCTACTTCATCTTCGGAAAGATCGCGAACGCGTGTGTCTGGATTGATACCAGTTTTAGCAATGATTTCAGCTGCTAAAGTTGGACCAATACCATAAATATAAGTTAAACCAATTTCCACTCGTTTATCACGAGGTAAATCTACACCGGCGATACGTGCCATCTAATCATCCACCTCCTATCAGATTATCCTTGTTTTTGTTTATGTTTTGGATTTTCGCAAATAACCATTACACGGCCTTTGCGTTTAATGATTTTACATTTTTCGCATATCTTTTTAACTGATGGTTGAACCTTCATTAGTACCTCCTTTGTGGACCCTATGCTTATTTAAAGCGATAGGTGATGCGACCACGATTTAAGTCATACGGTGTCAGTTCCATAGTAACTTTATCACCAGGAAGAATACGGATAAAATTCATACGCATTTTACCTGACACGTGAGCCAATACGATATGACCATTTTCCAATTCTACTTGGAACATGGCATTCGGTAATGCCTCAACTACCGTACCTTCCACCTCAATAACGTCTTCTTTTGACATATCTTTTCCTCCGGTTACCTGTTTATTTAATTAACCGCGGTTCTTCCCGCATAGTTAATATTTCAGGGCCGTTTTCTGTAACAACCACTGTATGTTCGAAATGAGCAGCAGGTTTACCATCTGCGGTAACTGCTGTCCAGTCATCCCCTAATACACGAACACGATGCGTCCCTAGAGTAATCATCGGTTCGATACACAATACCATACTAGGCTTCATAAGAGGTCCTTGATCAGGACTACCATAGTTTGGTATTTGCGGATCTTCATGCATTTCGCGGCCTAAACCATGACCTACGAAGTCGCGAACGACACCGTAACCATGTTTCTCACAATACGTTTGAACAGCGTGACCGATAGCACCGATACGGTTACCAACTTTCACTTGTTCAATTCCCTTGAACAGACTTTCTTCTGTAACTTTTAACAATTTCATCACATCAGGTTTGACGTGACCGATAGGAACCGTCACAGCCGAATCGCCGTGATATCCATCAATAGACGATACAAGATCGATACTGAGGACATCGCCGTTTTTAAGCTTGCGCTTAGCGCTCGGAATACCATGAACGACTTCTTCGTTAATAGAAGCACAGATTGTTGCAGGGAATCCATAGTACCCTTTACAACTTGGTATACCACCGTGGCTGCGAATATATTCTTCGGCAATTGTATCTAACTCAAGCGTCGTGATGCCAGGTTTAGCCTTTTCTACTAACAAGGACAACGTTTCTGCTGTAAGCTTACTTGCCTTGCGGATACATTCAATCTCATGGGGCGATTTCAAAATAATCATGAATTATTTCTCCAACGCCTTAATGATGTCAGCAAATACTGCGTCTACATCTTGTAAACCATTGATTTCTTGATACAATCCGCTATTGCGATAGTAGTCAATTAATGGTTTAGTAGATTCTTCGTACACAGCTAGACGTTTCTGTACTGTTTCAGGGTTATCATCAGCACGATTTTCTAGAACAGCTCGTTCACTAATACGTTTAACCAATTCCTCGGAAGGAACGTTTAAGTTAAGTACAGCGTCCAAAGAAATTCCTAATTCTTTGAGGATTGCATCCAAGGATACAGCTTGTGCTGTAGTTCTTGGGAAGCCATCAAGAATAAATCCAGATTTGCAGTCATCTTTCACCAAGCGATCACGTACGATACCAACAGTTACACTATCTGGTACCAATTGACCAGCATCGATGTATTTCTTAGCCTCAACTCCAAGAGGTGTTTCGTTCTTAATCGCAGCGCGGAACATATCACCTGTTGAAATTTGGGGAATACCGTATTTTTCAATAAGTCGAGCTGCCTGAGTGCCTTTACCTGCACCAGGAGGTCCCATTAATAGAATATACATATTGTTTCCCTCCTATTTCACAAAGCCTTTATAGTGGCGTGTTACCATGAGCGACTCAATTTGTTGCATTGTATCAAGCGCTACACCTACAACGATGAGAAGAGCCGTACCACCAAAGTATACGCCTTGGACGCCAGTTATACTACCGAGGAAATTCGGTATAATAGCAACGACAGCTAAGAATACAGCGCCAGCCAATGTGATTCTGGTCATCACGTTATCCACATAATCAGCAGTTGGTTTACCCGCACGAATGCCTGGGATAAAACCACCGTATTTTTTCATATTATCTGCCATATCTGTAATGTTGATAGAGATTGCAGTATAGAAATACGTAAAGATAAAAATCAATAATGCATACAATGCCGTTTGTAACGGCGTACCCCATGTAAATAGATCAGCCACTTTATGAACAAATTCATTGTCAATAAATTGAGCAATCGTCACAGGGAACATCAACACAGATGACGCAAAGATAATTGGGATTACACCTGCCTGATTGACTTTCAACGGCAAGAATGTAGAATGACCACCGTACATTTTACGCCCTACTACGCGTTTTGCGTATTGGATAGGAATGCGACGTTGGCCTTGTGTAACTGCTACTACGACAGCAATCATCGCAAGTGCAATTACAGCAAATAAGAATGCTTGGAACATGTTAATAGTTCCGTTTTGGATATATTGATAAATAGTTTCGAGACCATCTGGTAGTCGAGCTACGATACCAGCAAAGATGATCAAGGAAATACCATTACCTATACCATATGCTGTGATTTGCTCACCAATCCACATCAACAAACATGTGCCTGCTGTGAGGATGATGGCCACAACAAATACACTAAGGAAATCATTATTTACCAAAGCGTTGTTTGCTCTTAGAGCAAATGCCATGCCAGAGGCTTGTACAAAGCCAAGGACTACGGTGCCATAACGAGTTACCTTCGCTATTTTCTTACGCCCGTCTTCACCATCTTTACTCCATGCTTCAAACTGAGGAACTACAGACTGAAGCAGTTGCATGATGATGGAAGCATTAATGTAAGGTGTAATACTCATTGCAAAGATAGAGAACTTACTTAGCGCACCACCAGCAAACAAGTCTAATAGACCAAATAGGTTACCGGATGTAAACAAAGATTCAATAACAGATGCATCTACACCTGGTACTGGAATGTGAATGCCGGCTCTAAATACGGCAAACATCATCAATGTGTACAAAATCTTGTTACGTAATTCAGTAATCTTAAAGATGTTCGAGAGGCTATCTAGCACCCTAGATCACCTCAACTTTTCCGCCTGCTGCTGTGATTTTTTCTTCAGCAGATTTAGTGAAGCCATTAGCGATAACAGTCAAGTTTTTAGTTTCCAATGTACCGTTACCTAAAATACGAATACCATCGCGTACATTTTTCAAAATGCCAGCTTCAATAAGAGCTACTGGATCAACTGTTGCACCATCTTCAAAACGATTTAATTGTGCTACGTTAACTTCAGCATATTGTTTAGCAAAAACGCTGTTGTTGAAACCGCGTTTTGGTAAACGACGATAAAGAGGCATTTGGCCGCCTTCAAAACCGGAGCGAACGCCACCGCCAGAACGGGAGTTTTGACCTTTTTGACCACGACCAGATGTTTTACCCAAGCCAGAACCTAAACCACGGCCTACACGAGTACGAGTTTTTTTAGAACCAGCTGCTGGTTGTAATTCATGAAGTTTCATTCAGTACACCTCCTTATCAGTATTAAACTTCTTCAACTTTTACTAAATGTCTAACTTTGTGAAGCATACCTTCGATTTGAGGTGTCACTTCTTTTACGACTTGAGAATTAGTTTTTTTCAAGCCCAAAGCTTTAACTGTCGCGCGTTGATCTTCAGGACGACCGATTAAGCTTCTTGTTAATGTTACTTTAACTTGTGCCATTTCTTGTCTCCTTATTACGCGTTATAGATTTCTTCAACGGTTTTACCACGAAGTTCAGCAACTTCGCTAGCGCGTTTCAAATCTTTCAAACCTTCGATTGTAGCACGAACCATATTGTTAGGGTTAGAAGAGCCCAAAGATTTAGTCAAGATGTTACGAACACCTACTAATTCCAATACGGCACGAACAGGGCCACCAGCGATAACGCCAGTACCTTCAGCAGCTGGTTTCAAGAATACGCGGCCTGCACCGAATACGCCTGTTACGCTGTGAGGGATTGTACCATTTTTAATTGCTACGTTTACAATATTTTTCTTAGCATCATCAATACCTTTGCGAATTGCTTCTGGTACTTCCGCTGCTTTACCTAAGCCAACGCCTACATAACCGTTGCCATCACCAACAACTACAAGAGCGCTGAAGGAAAAACGACGACCGCCTTTAACTACTTTGGCTACGCGGTTGATGAATACTACTCTTTCTTTAAGATCAAGACTGGTGTAGTCAATTCTCGCCATGTCTATAGTTCCTCCTTCTTAGAATTTTAAGCCTGCTTCACGAGCACCTTCTGCAAGGGCTGCTACGCGGCCGTGGTAAATGTAACCACCACGGTCAAACACTACTGTGTCAATGCCTTTAGCGATAGCTTTTTTAGCAACTGCTTCACCAACAGCTTTAGCAGCAGCTACGTTACCACCATAGGACAAGTTCAAATCTTTATCTAAAGAGCTAGCAGCTACCAAAGTTGTACCTGCTACGTCATCGATAACTTGAGCATAGATGTTGCCTAAAGAACGGAATACGTTCAAACGTGGGCAAGTTGCCGTACCAGAGATGTGACGGCGAATACGAAGATGACGTTTTGCTCGTGCGATGTTTCTACTAGATTTACGAGGCAAGATATTCACTCCTTTCATTCATATAGATGATATTACTATTTACCTTTTGCACCAGCTTTACCAGCTTTGCGACGAACAACTTCGCCTTCATAGCGGATACCTTTACCTTTGTAAGGTTCAGGTTTTCTCCATTTACGGATATCAGCTGCTACTGCGCCTACAACTTCTTTGTCTGCACCAGACACAACGATTTTGTTAGGAGCTGGAACTTCAATTGTAATACCAGCTGGAGCTTCCATTTCTACTGGATGAGAGAAGCCAAGTGTAAGAGCTAATTTATTGCCTTGTTTAGCCGCTCTGTAACCAACACCGTTGATTTCAAGAGTTTTTGTGAATCCTTCAGATACGCCTGTTACCATATTAGCAACAAGAGCGCGAGTCAAACCGTGAAGGGAACGATGAGTTTTTTCGTCGGAAGGACGAGTTACTGTGATTGTGTTACCTTCTACAGTGATATTCATATCTGGATGCAAATCGCGAGATAATTCACCTTTAGGACCTTTTACGTTCATATGATGGTTATCATATGTAACAGTAACGCCTGCAGGGATCTCGATAGGCATTCTACCGATACGTGACATTATTTCTACCTCCTATTGCTACTATTACCAAACGTATGCGATTACTTCGCCACCAAGACCTTCTTTACGAGCTTGTTTGTCGCTCATAACGCCTTTGGATGTAGAAATAACTGCGATACCCAAACCACCAAGTACACGAGGAAGTTCTTCCTTTTTCGCGTAAACGCGTAAGCCTGGTTTGGAAATACGTTTAATTCCTGTAATAACTTTCTCGTTATTGGAACCATATTTTAAAGTTACTTTTAAAGTGTTTTCTTCTTTTTCTACGTTCTTTACAAAACCTTCTTGTAAAAGGATGTCAAGAACTGCTGCTTTCATTCTAGATGCAGGAATGTTTACCGTTTCATGAAGTGCAGCATTTGCATTACGGATGCGCGTAAGCATATCCGCGATAGGATCGGTCATTACCATAATCTAAAAACCTCCTCTCGTCTAATATTACCAGCTGGCTTTTTTAACACCAGGAATTTGTCCTTTGTACGCCAATTCACGGAACGCAATACGGCTGATACCGAATTTACGCATATAGCCGTGAGGACGACCAGTTAAGTTGCAACGATTGTGCAAGCGTGTTGGGGATGCATTTGCTGGTAATTTGGATAAGCCTTCATAATCACCTGCTGCTTTTAACGCTTCACGTTTAGCTGCATATTTTTCAACGATTTTAGCGCGTTTCTTTTCGCGTTCAATCATAGATTTTTTAGCCATCTATATGTTCCTCCTATTATTTTTCAAAAGGCATACCGAATTGAGTCAACAATTCACGAGCTTCTTCATCTGTATTAGCACTTGTTACGATAATGATATCCATACCTGTAACACGTTCTACCTGATCATATTCGATTTCAGGGAAGATGAGCTGTTCTTTAAGACCCAAAGCGTAGTTACCACGGCCATCGAATGCAGTAGCGCTGATACCGCGGAAGTCACGTACACGAGGTAATGCCGCATTGATCAATCTATCAAGGAATTCATACATGCGTTCGCCACGAAGAGTAACTTTTGTACCCAACGCCATGCCTTCACGAACTTTGAAGTTCGCAATGGATTTTTTAGCTTTTGTGATTACAGGTTTTTGACCAGCGATGATAGTCAAGTCATTAACTGCTGCTTCCAATGCTTTTGCATTGCCTACTGCATCACCTACGCCGATGTTGATAACGATTTTTTCCAATTTAGGAATTTCCATTACGTTGCCGTATTGGAATTTTTCTTGCATACTCTTTTTGATTTCAGAGTTGTATTGTTCAAACAAACGAGACATTTATGTAGCTCCTCCTTTCCTGATTATTTAAGTACTGTACCGGATTTAACAGTAGCGCGAACGAATTTACCGTCTTTGCCTTCTACCTTTTTGATACGAGTAGCTGTTTTAGTTTCTGGGTCAACAACCATTACGTTAGAAACATGGATACCAGCTTCTTTAGTAACGATGCCGCCTTGTGGGTTAGCTTGAGAAGGTTTTGTGTGACGTTTTACAGTGTTAACGCCTTCAACAAATACGCGTTCTTTTTTAGGTTCAGTTGCGATAACTGTACCTTGCTTACCTTTATCTTTACCGGAGATAACAACAACTGTATCGCCTTTTTTGATTTGTAGCTTAGCCATATGCTGCGTTCCTCCTTCTTTATAATACTTCTGGAGCCAAAGAAACGATTTTCATGAAGTCTTTTTCACGAAGTTCTCTAGCTACAGGTCCGAAGATACGAGTACCACGAGGGGTTTTATCTTCTTTAATAACTACTGCTGCGTTTTCATCGAAACGAATATAGGAACCGTCTTGACGGCGGATACCTTTTTTAGAACGAACAATAACAGCTTTAACTACGTCGCCTTTCTTGACAACGCCACCGGGTGATGCATCTTTTACAGAAGCAACGATTACGTCACCGATATTGCCGAATTTGCGATAAGAACCGCCCATGACTTGGATGCACATAATACGTTTTGCACCAGTGTTGTCGGCAACATTCAAAATTGTTTGTTGCTGGATCATCGTCTATTCCTCCTTACATCACTCTTATTTTTGTCTTTCAAGAATTTCAACAACTCTCCAACATTTATCTTTAGAAAGTGGACGAGTTTCTACAATTTTAACTGTATCGCCAACTTGGCACTCATTGTTTTCATCATGAGCTTTGAAGCGTTTTGTGCTAACCATTGGCTTGTTATATAATGCGTGAGGTACTTTACGTTCTACAGCAACAACAACAGTTTTATTCATTTTGTCGCTTACAACTTTACCTACGCGGACTTTACGTACGTTTCTTTCTTCTGCCACGATTTTAAGCCTCCTTTTCAACCATTAACAAATCTGTTATTATGCGTTTTCAGATTTAAGTTCAACTTCACGTTGTACAGTTTTAATACGAGCGATTGTCTTCTTAACTTCACGAATGCGCATAGGATTTTCTAATTGACCTGTTGCAAGCTGAAAACGGAGGTTAAATAACTCTTCCTTAAGACCGGAAACTTTTTGTTCCATTTCGGCAGCGCTCATATTGCGAATGTCATTAACCTTCATTTACGTCACCACCCAATTCTTTACCCTTAACAACAAATTTGCATTTGATTGGAAGTTTATGGCTTGCAAGACGCATAGCTTCACGAGCTGTAGCTTCTGGCACACCGTCCATTTCAAACATTACACGACCTGGTTTAACCACTGCTACCCAGTATTCAGGAGAACCTTTACCGGAACCCATACGAGTACCAGCTGGTTTAGCTGTGATTGGTTTGTCAGGGAAAATTTTAATCCATACTTTACCACCACGTTTAATATAACGAGTCATAGCAATACGGGCAGCTTCGATTTGACGGTTAGTGATCCAAGATGGTTCGCATGCTACCAAGCCGAACTCACCATGAGACACTGTATTACCGCGCATAGCACGACCTTTCATACGGCCGCGGAATTGCTTACGATGTTTTACGCGCTTTGGAATAAGCATTACTTGCCACCTTCTTCCTTCTTAGCAGGTGCTTGTTTAGCTTCTGGCAAAACTTCACCTTTGTAAATCCATACTTTAATGCCGATACAACCATATGTTGTATGAGCTTCAGCAGTACCGTAGTCGATGTCTGCACGAAGTGTATGCAAAGGAATAGAACCTTCACGGTAGGATTCGCTACGAGCGATTTCAGCGCCGCCAAGACGACCACTTACCATGATTTTAATACCTTTTGCACCTAAGCGCATTGTACGACCTACAGCTTGTTTCATTGCACGACGGAAGCCGATACGGCGTTCCAATTGGCCAGCAATGTTTTCAGCAACTAAAGTTGCATCCATGTCTGCTTGTTTAATTTCTGCGATGTTAACGTCCACTTGTTTGTCAGTGAAACGAGTCATTGCTTTTTTGATATCTTCGATACCAGCACCACCACGACCGATAACCATACCTGGTTTTGCAGTGTGGATAGTCAATTTAATACGTTTATTTGTACGCTCGATTTCAATGCGGGAAATACCAGCAATGAAAAGGGTTTCTTTCAAGAAGTTACGAATTTTTACATCTTCATGAAGATTAGCAGCGAAATCTTTATCTGCATACCATTTTGCGTCCCAATCTTTTACGATACCGACACGCAAACCGTGTGGATTAACTTTTTGACCCACTCTGTTTCCCTCCTTCTTAAGCTCTTTCTTTAACTACTACTGTTACGTGGCTAGTGCGTTTCAAAATTTTGAAAGCTTGACCACGGGAACGAGGATGAATGCGTTTTAATGTAGGGCCTTGATCAACGAAGATCTCGGATACGTAAAGATTGTCAACATTCATATCGAAATTATGTTCAGCGTTTGCGATTGCAGAACGCATAACTTTTTCTACTACATCAGCGCCAACTTTCGGAGTGAACTTCAAGATGGCAAATGCTTCGCCGATGTTTTTACCGCGCACTAAATCAGCTACGATACGGATTTTACGAGGCGCGATTCGGATATGTCTAGCGATTGCTTTTGCTTCCATGTATTAATTCCTCCTATTTTCTGCCTGTAGATTTTTCGTCCTTACCATGACCTTTATAAGTACGTGTAGGAGCGAACTCACCTAATTTATGACCTACCATATCTTCTGTAATAAATACAGGTACGTGTTTGCGACCATCATGCACAGCAATTGTGTGGCCTACAAAACTAGGGATAATAGTAGAGGCACGGGACCAGGTTTTTACAACTTTCTTTTCGTTAGTTTCGTTTAAAGCATCAACTTTCTTAAGCAAATGATCTGCTACGAAAGGGCCTTTTTTAATAGATCTGGACACTATTTTATCTCCTTTCCTTTATCCTATTTTGTACGACGTTTAATGATTAAGCTATTAGAAGCTTTTTTCTTGTCGCGAGTTTTAACACCATGTGCTGGTTTGCCCCAAGGTGTAACAGGATGTTTACGACCAACAGGAGATTTACCTTCACCACCACCATGTGGATGGTCACAAGGGTTCATTACAACACCACGAGTGCCAGGACGAACGCCCATCCAACGATGACGACCAGCTTTACCGATTACTTGGTTGCTGTGGTCAGTATTACCAACAACACCAACTGTTGCACGGCATTCTTGACGTACGCGGCGCATTTCGCCAGATGGTAAACGAAGAATAGCATAGCCATTATCTTTACCCATCAATTGAGCGGATGTACCAGCGGAACGAACGATTTGGCCACCTTTACCGATTTTCAATTCGATATTGTGGATTTGTGTACCGTCTGGGATATTAATCAATGGTAAGCAGTTACCAGGTTTAATATCGGATTCAGGACCGGAGAAAACAACGTCACCAACTTTTAAGCCGTTAGGAGCTAAAATGTAGCGTTTTTCACCATCAGCATAGTTAAGCAAAGCGATACGAGAAGAACGGTTAGGATCGTACTCGATTGTTGCTACTTTAGCTGGAATATTATCTTTAGTACGTTTGAAGTCAATAATACGGTATTGACGTTTGTGACCGCCACCTTGGTGACGAACTGTCATTTTACCAGTATTGTTACGACCACCTTTTTGAGAAACCTTAGCGAGCAAGGATTTTTCTGGTTTGCTTGCTGTGATTTCGTCGAAGGCGGATACTGTCATAAACCGGCGACCAGCGGAGTACGGTTTAAATGATTTAATTGCCATTAGTGGGCCTCCTTACAACTAGACTCTTAGACACCTTCAAAGAATTCAATGGATTCGCCAGCTTTTAAAGTAACGATAGCTTTTTTGTAATCGCTACGTTTACCTTGTGTACGACCCATGCGTTTAGTTTTGCCTAAAACGCGAATAGTAGCTACTTTTTCTACTTTTACATTGAAGATTTTTTCAACTGCTTGACGGATTTGCACTTTATTTGCAGTTAAAGGCACACGGAAAGTGTATTTGCCTTCTTCCATAAGCATAGTGGATTTTTCGGTAATAACCGGGCGGATTAGTACATCATGTAATTGCATTATCCGAACACCTCCTCGATTTTTGCGACAGCGCCTTTAGTAATGAAGAGCTTATCGTAATGAAGAAGATCGAAAATGTTCATACCTTCGCAAGCCAAAGCTTTAACACCTTGGATGTTACGAGCGGAACGTTCAACATTTACATCACCTTCAGTGATGAACAATACTTTTGCATCACCAACGTTGAAGCTGTTAATAATGTTCAACACTTCTTTAGTTTTAGGAGCTGCTAATGTGATTTCTTCCAAAACGTATAATTCGCTATTATTCACTTTATCGCTAAGAGCAGATTTAACTGCTAAACGTCTAGCCTTACGAGGCATAGCTTTGTAATAGCTGCGAGGTTGTGGACCAAATGTAGTACCGCCACCGATCCAGATTGGGGAACGGCTGGAGCCTGCACGAGCACGGCCAGTACCTTTTTGTTTCCAAGGTTTGCGGCCACCGCCACGAACCATACCTCTAGTTTTTGTTGCATGTGTGCCGAGACGTTCGTTAGACAATTGACGAACTACGGCTTGATGCATTACGGCTTCGTTAACTTCAACGCCGAATACTGCATCGTTTAACTGTATTTCACCGACTTTAACGCCGGATTGATTATATGTTGCTACTGTAGGCATTACATAATCCTCCTTTCGACAAATGATTATTTAACAGGTTTAACCGTGTTGCGAACCATAACCAAGCTACCTTTAGCGCCTGGGATACCGCCTTTAACCAATAAAAGGTTACGTTCAGCATCAACTTTCACAACGGATAAGCGTTGTACGGTAACTCTGTAACCACCCATTTGTCCAGGGAGTTTTTTACCTTTGTATACCTTACCGCCGCCACCGGAGATCATAGGACCGATGGAACCAGGTTCACGGTGAGATTTAGAACCATGAGTTTCAGGACCACGGGAGAAGTTATGGCGTTTAATTGTGCCAGCAAAACCCTTACCTTTACCTGTACCCACTACGTCCACTAATTCACCTTCTGCGAAGATATCAGCTGCCAGAGTTTGGCCTACTGTGTAGTCAGCTGCATTTGCAACGCGAACTTCGCGAAGATATTTCACTGGAGCTACGCCAGCTTTGTCGAACTGACCTTTTACAGGTTTTGTTAAATGTTTTTCTTTAATGGAACCGTAACCAATTTGTACTGCTTCGTAGCCGTCTGTTTCAACAGTCTTAACGCGCACTACAACGCTTGGGGTAGTTTCCACTACTGTTACAGGAACTAATTGGCCTTCAGCTGTGAAGACTTGTGTCATTCCTAATTTTTTACCCAAAATAGCTTTAGACATTATCGCACCTCCTTATAGTTTTATTTCAATAGATACACCAGCTGGTAAATCTAAACGAGTGATAGCATCTACTGTTTTCGAATTTGGTTCAAGAATATCGATTAAGCGTTTATGTGTACGCATTTCGAATTGTTCACGAGAATCTTTATTTACGTGTACAGAACGAAGAATTGTGAAGATATTCTTTTCTGTTGGCAATGGAATCGGACCAGAAACCATAGCGCCATTTCTTTTTGCAGTGTCTACGATCTTAGCAGCGCTTTGATCGAGAGCTTTGTGGTCGTATGCCTTAAGGCGAATACGGATTTTTTGCTGTTTAGCCATTATTAATAATTCCTCCTGTCGTCCATTTCGTGAATGGGCTGCTCCATAGAAATTCTCCTCCGCAGAGGCAACCTTCTACTTCATAGTTTAAAAACACAACACGAGAGCGGCAGGATCTGCCGCTCTGAGTGCTGCATGTATTGTGCTCAACGCATCACTACGATGAGCATAAAAGCTTATATTAAGCTTCGATTGCTGTTACTACGCCAGCGCCTACTGTGTGGCCACCTTCGCGGATCGCGAAACGAAGACCTTCTTCAATAGCGATTGGTGTAATCAATTCAATGTTCATTGTTACGTTATCGCCAGGCATACACATTTCTACACCTTCTGGAAGGTTTACAACACCTGTTACGTCTGTTGTACGGAAGTAGAATTGTGGACGGT
>NZ_CALLVP010000154.1 GCF_938010505.1 uncultured Veillonella sp.
TATACTTAAGCAAGGTGATTTTTTTGTATAACTTTCGTTGCCGCACCCGCATAGCAGGTGGTTTTATGATTCGCGACTACGTCTCGAACCAGTCTAAAGACAATAAAAAAAGTGCTAAGGCAATACCAAAATGATGCCCCTTAGCACTTAATTAAAAAGTATGAATATAGTTCAGTCACTATGAGAATTACTATACAAGCTATTATATGACTTGCTATTCGAGTAAACTTTCAACCATATTAGTCAAGAGCTTCCTCTGTGTTGATAGCTTTGCGAAGATCAACTACACGATACCCATCAGCTGCCGGTTCATTTGTTTGTTGAACGGCTTTCACACGATTATTCCCATCTTTCATGGATTGTTTCAAGCTGAAAATAACCATTTCATTCATGTAAAAGCGCAATTCATCATTTTTAATTTCAACAGTATTACGATCCAAGATATCGATGATTTCTTGAGCATACTCCATTCTACCCGCTTCAGATACCGTAGTATGTGATTCAAAGAACTTTTTATAGTCATTATACAAACGATCTAAAGCCACGCGTGCATAGCTGTCTTCTTTATAGCGATGACTTACGATGTACCAGCTGCGACGAACATTCATATAATAAAGTGCATTGTTACTATAACGTTCTTGCCCGGACATAATATTGGTATCGTCTTTGATAAGTTTACCTGCTTGATTCAATTGAAAATGTGTAAATTCCCTTACTACGTCACGCACTTCTTCACTAGGAACAGGAAGAACTACTTCCTGTTCGATGTTAGTTAAAGGTAACGGTGCTTGTTCACGCATCATCAATGTATCGCGAGCTGCATCAGCTTGACCTGCAACACATACACAGGCAAGCGCTAAAATAGGCATAAATCTCTTTAATTTCATAAACCCTAATCCTCCTCATAATCATCCGCCAAATGAGCGGGCTTCATATTCCTTACATAAATAGAATATAACAAAAATCAAATACTTCCAAGTACAAATTATTTAGTAAGTCCTGTTTGTTTCATGAACAATGCAATTTGAGCCTTCATTTCCTCATTGTCTCGTTGCACTTGATCGTACTTAGCGGTCAATTCTTGGTCACGTTCTTTCATGAGTGCATTCTCAGCTTTCAATTGCGTCAATTCATCTTGCATTACATACATGGAGCTAATAAGGCCACCCTTGTAACGTTCATGCCAACTATCTTTGCAAACACAGAGGTTACTGTCGAGCGTTTCGACACGTTCTTCGCCGTTTCAGCCACAACGACATAACAACCTTTCGTACGATTCCAAATCACCTTAAAGATTCGATTCATTTACTTTACTCCTTACATAAAATAATCAGGTTATATGAATAGATTAAAATCATTTATAATTCTAGAAAAAAGCAAACCCACAGACAATATATAGACTTTTTTCGATACACATCGTATTAAACATACCATATTCTATGTGAAAAGTAAAAAGAATTTAATTTTATATTCATCTAAAAATTGTAATCACTTATAAACATACAACGAATCTAACCATTTTATTTATATTCATTCCAAATGCACCATTTTTTTCGCATAAAACCAACTAAAAATTTTTTCTTTCTACTCCCATTCGTTTATATCTAATTTCATTCGTTTATATTAAATCGATAATGGATTATCCTTACATATATGCAACATATACTCGATAGATAATATGTACGAATACCCCCAATAAAAGCAAGAGTAAATTCATAAAATACTAAAAGGCGCCAAAAGCAAAATGCTTTTGGCGCCTTTTATGGCACTACAATATGAATATGTGATTTCATATCATATTACATCAATATGTTTATCATATTATTTGTTACCCAATTGTTCCATCAAGAATGCAATTTGTGCTTTCATTTCTTCATTATCGCGTTGTACTTTTTCATACTTCGCTTTCAAAGCTGTCACTTCATCTTGCATTACATAAGCAGAGCTGATTGGACCGCCTTTATAACGTTCCGGAACGGCTTTCTTCGCATCAGATGTACCGAATTTATAAGATACACCCGCATTGAACATGTTGTCATGACCGCCGAGGGATACGCCCATGTGGAACAATGTGGATTCATTAGTGTAATGAGCCACACCTAAAGCAGCCGCGGTGCTACCTTTGTAGTGACCTAACGCAGCCATTACTTGAGTAGGTTCCAATGGATCGTATTGTAATGGTTTAAGACCGGAAATAGCCGCACTAGCAGCACCGGAGTCTGCAATTTGACCTTCCATATCGCTCATTAAGCCATTCAATTGATTCATATTAACAGCATCTGTACCGTTTACACCAGGGCCTACATTAGTAATTCTATTACCGCCATTATTCAAACCGTCTTTAGTAAGACTTACGGAATTTCCTGTAGCAGGTGTAATCGTCATACCGCCACCGTTTACAACAGTCGTATTACCTGCAGCATCCTTAGTTGTTACGGATTCAAGGCCCTTTAAGTCTTTCGCCATACGAATCTTAAGGTTACCGGTACCATCAGATACCACACCTAAGTTATCTTCAGAGGACAATTTGCTAACATCAGAGATACCGCCCACAACATTGACTTGTTCATTAAGTTTTTTCTTAATCACAGCACCGGAATCACCACCGTACTTCATGCCGTCATCTTTGGTTGCCACTTGATGAGGTGTCCCATTTTCATCTATGTATTTCATACGAGTGATTTCATTACCGTTAAGATCTTCATCGCCTTTTTCAGCAGTGATATCCGCATTGCGACCGTCTTTGCCTGTTAAGCCGATATGACCGACACCATTCTTACCGAACATGGAAACCGCATCCTTGCCATTTTTACCGGAAATGCCTACCTTTCCATCTGTACCGTCAGCACCGTTAGGACCGGTAATGGTTACACCATCAGGGCCGGATTTGCCGACTTTTACCTTATCAGCATTCACTGTACCGCCATTAACCGTATTCGCAGTTACGCTGTCAGCCTTGATGTCTTTCGCCATCTTGATAGTGATATTACCATCGTTATCGGCTATCGTTTTGATATTTTCGCCGGAGTATTTATCGTCCGCTTCGGTACCTTCGCCTTTAATGGTAACCTTTTGACCTAAATCACGGTGGAACTCGCCTGTATTACCTGCAAAATCTAAGCCTTTCTTCGTGATTTCATCACCTAGATCATCAATCTTTTTATCCAACGTATCATGAGACGATTTCACTTGATCTTCCGTGGCAGCTCGACCGCTAACGATATTAGCAGGATCGAATGTTTTATTTTCCAAGCCGGTAACATAGCCGTCTTTACCGTCCACAGCGATTTTACCTGCATCAATCTTAC